>NZ_RHOW01000029.1 GCF_003946215.1 Lapidilactobacillus mulanensis | reverse complement strand
ATGTCCTATTTATTTTGGCAAATAAAAACTGGTATTAGTTTTCACCAACACCAGAAAGTGTAGACCCTGTTTTTTTGTGTTTTCGCAATTAACTTGTTGGTAATACAGGCAGTAGCAAAAACGCTAGGTAGAAATAGGGGATGAATGCAATTTCGATATTGATTGCGTGATGTAAGTGGCTTAATAAGACGAATAAACTGGCGAGGAGAGTGATCCAAAGTGCCGTTTGGAATCCATAACCAAGTATTAAAATGATGATCAATTCGATATCGGCGGGCCCGAGACCATTCGTTATTTTTGAAAGAATTATTAATACAAGTGCTGCGAGTAGGGCTGGAATGAAAGCCGCCCTCAGTGAAGCATACTGAAATAAAATGGTGCACACAAACATTAAAGTTAAAATAATCTGATCGACATAACGATGTTGTTGATCGAAAATAGCCGCGTAGTACAACATGGTCAGTAGTAATCCGCCGTAAATATTAAAATCAGTAAAATAATAATAGAACCAACAACTACTGAATCCGCCGATCATTTCATAAACAAGCGACTGTGCACTAATTGTCTGGTCACAGAAGCGGCAACGCCCGCGTTGATTAATATACCCAAAGATCGGAATTAAATCGTAATAACAAATACGCATCTGGCAGGAATTGCAGTGTGAAGGGGTAAAAACAACATCCTGTTCACGAGGGAGCCGTTCGCTAACTAGCTCGAAGAAGGAACCTAAACTGGCACCGATCAAAAAAATTAACACATAAACAAATAAGTTCATTATCAACACCTCAATATTAGATACGCGAAAACGTCGAGAATTTTTTATATTTTTTTTGCTGAACCGATTTGACATTCACAAGTGTTCATGCTAATGTATTTAAGGTGCTTATTGAATATTGTTCGACGCTTCGGTGTCCGTGCTGCTCTATTCCAAGCCAATATTCATTTGGGCGTTATTTTTTGCTAAAAAAAGAACCGCCTGGATGTGTGTACTTAAACTGAATCATAAATTGAGGAGGATCTTTGATGCCAACAATTAACCAATTGGTACGTAAAGGCCGTCAATCAAAGACAACAAAGTCAGATTCACCTGCTTTGAACTTTGGTTACAACAGCAAAAAGAAAGCTTTAACTGATAACCCTGCACCGCAAAAACGTGGGGTTGCAACTCGTGTCGGAACTATGACACCTAAGAAACCTAACTCTGCATTGCGTAAATATGCGCGTGTGCGTTTGTCTAACTTGATCGAAGTCACTGCTTATATTCCTGGTATCGGTCATAACTTGCAAGAGCATAGTGTTGTTTTAATTCGTGGGGGCCGTGTTAAAGACCTTCCTGGTGTTCGTTATCATATCATTCGTGGTGCTTTAGATACAGCCGGTGTTACTGACCGTAAACAAAGCCGTTCGAAATATGGTGCAAAGCGCCCTAAGAACTAAAATAATAATAAGAATGACCAATTACTAGGAGGTTTACTCAATGCCAAGAAAAGGTACAGTGGCAAAGCGCGACGTTTTGCCCGATCCTATTTACAATTCTAAATTAGTAACACGCTTGATCAACCGTTTGATGATCGACGGCAAACGTGGGACTGCATCAACGATCCTTTACGATTCATTTGACATCGTTAAGGAAAAGACTGGTAAAGAACCAATCGAAGTTTTCGAAGAAGCAATGAAAAATATCATGCCAATGCTTGAAGTTAAGGCTCGCCGTATCGGTGGTTCTAACTATCAAGTTCCTATCGAAGTTCGTCCAGAGCGTCGTACGACACTCGGCTTACGTTGGTTGGTAAATTATGCACGTCTTCGCAACGAACATACGATGGACGAGCGTCTTGCAAATGAAATTATGGACGCCGCTAATAACACCGGTGCATCTGTTAAGAAACGTGAAGATACACATAAGATGGCTGACGCTAACCGTGCGTTTGCACATTATCGTTGGTAAGATTTTTATTGCGAGCAGTGGATTCGTTCCGCCGCTCACTTTTGTATAGAGGCTATGGAGAATCAAAAAATCTATAGCAGACTTACTCTGAGAGGAGAAACTTTGAATGGCAAATAAACGTGAATTCCCTTTGGAAAAAACACGTAATATTGGGATCGTTGCTCATATCGATGCTGGTAAAACAACAACAACCGAGCGTATCCTTTACTATACTGGTAAAATTCATAAAATCGGTGAGACGCATGAAGGTGCTTCACAGATGGACTGGATGGCCCAAGAGCAGGAACGTGGTATCACAATCACATCTGCTGCAACAACTGCACAGTGGAAAGATCACCGTATCAACATCATCGATACTCCAGGACACGTTGACTTCACAATCGAAGTTGAACGTTCATTACGGGTTTTAGATGGTGCCGTCGTTGTTCTTGATGCACAAGCTGGTGTTGAACCACAAACCGAAAACGTTTGGCGTCAAGCAACAACTTATAGCGTTCCACGGATCGTGTTCGTCAATAAGATGGACAAGATCGGTGCTAACTTTGATTATTCCGTTGGGACTATCAAAGATCGTCTCCAAGTTAATGCTTTACCAATTCAAATGCCAATCGGCGCTGAAGATAATTTTGAAGGTGTCATTGACTTAGTTGAAATGAAAGCTGATCTTTATGACGAAGATGCACTAGGAACTAAATGGGATACTGTTGATGTTCCAGACGACTATAAAGAAAAAGCAACACAGCACCGTAACGAAATGCTTGAATCATTAGCTGATGTTGATGATGCAATCATGGATAAATATCTCGAAGGCGAAGAGATTTCTGTAGATGAAATCAAAGCTGCCATTCGTAAAGCAACTTTGGACTTGAAAGTTTACCCAGTTTTGGCTGGTTCTGCATTCAAGAACAAGGGTGTTCAAATGATGTTGGATGCTGTCAATGATTACTTACCTTCACCACTCGATGTTAAACCATACAATGCAACTGACCCAGCTACTGGCGAAAAAGTTGAATTGATGGCTGGCGACGATAAGGATTTTGCTGCGTTAGCATTTAAGATCGCAACTGATCCATTCGTTGGTCGTTTAACATTTATCCGTGTATATTCCGGAACGTTGGAATCAGGTTCATATGTTCTCAACGCGACTAAGGATACACGTGAGCGTGTTGGTCGTTTGTTACAAATGCATGCTAACCACCGTCAAGAAATTCCAGAAGTCTTCTCAGGCGACATTGCAGCCGCAATTGGTTTGAAGAATACAACAACTGGTGACTCATTGACAGCTGTTAGCCATCCATTGATTCTTGAATCAATGGTCTTCCCAGATCCAGTTATCCAAGTTTCGATCGAACCTAAGACCAAAGCTGATCAGGATAAGATGGATGTTGCTTTGCAAAAGCTTGCTGAAGAAGATCCTAGTTTTAAGGCTGAAACTAACCCTGAAACGGGTGAAACTTTAATCGCCGGCATGGGTGAATTACATTTGGATATCATTGTTGACCGGATGCGTCGTGAATTTAACGTTGATGCTGAAGTTGGGGAACCACAAGTTGCTTATCGTGAAACATTTACGAAGCAAGCTTCTGCACAAGGTAAATTCGTTCGTCAGTCTGGTGGTAAAGGTCAATACGGTGATGTTTGGATTGAATTCACACCTAATGAAGAAGGTAAAGGCTTCGAATTTGAAAATGCAATCGTCGGTGGTGTTGTTCCTCGTGAATACATCCCTTCTGTAGAACAAGGCTTGAAAGAATCAATGGCAAACGGTGTTCTTGCCGGTTATCCATTGATCGATGTTAAAGCTAAGTTATACGATGGTTCATATCATGAAGTCGATTCTTCTGAAGCTGCCTTTAAAGTTGCTGCTTCGATGGCTTTACGTAATGCTTCAAAGGCTGCAGGTGCCGTTATCCTCGAACCGATCATGAAAGTAGAAATTGTTGCCCCAGAAGATTACCTAGGTGATATCATGGGACAGGTAACTGCTCGTCGTGGTCAGCTTGATGGTATGGAAGCTCGCGGTAATGCTCAAGTTATTAATTCATTTGTACCGTTATCAGAGATGTTTGGCTACGCAACAACATTGCGTTCAGCAACTCAAGGTCGTGGGACATTTACAATGACATTTGATCATTACGCTGCAGTGCCTAAGTCAATTCAAGAAGAAATCATCAAGAAGAACGGTGGACACACTGAGAAATAATTAGTCATAAAGGCTAGTTAACACTTGATAAAGAAAACAAGAGAAGCGGGCCATCTATACAGATGGTTCGCTTTTTTTAATGATTGATGAATGGTCGTTCAATTATTGGAGCTTCAAGTGGCTGAAAATAAAATGGATTAGTCGGAAATTTGACACGCAACATTTTGAAATTGATTTCTCATCTGATCCAATCGAAAAAAAGTCGTTATTTTATGAAAAAGACACTATAAAGTGTTGTGTTTTCAATGGTTTTCCTGTATTATAGATAAAGTGCTTGCTAACAAGGGGCTACTATGCACTTGCACAGGCACATTTATGAGGGCATTGATGTAGGAGGTTGCGACACACCCGGCCGCATTGCCACGACGGTTATGTCGGAAAATTTCTACTGAGCCTGTCCATTCATGTGACGAAAAGGAGGTAAATTCCATGGCAAAACAAAAGATTCGTATCCGGTTGAAGGCTTATGAGCATCGCATCTTAGACCAATCAGCTGAAAAGATCGTTGAAACTGCAAAACGTACTGGTGCTTCAATTAGTGGCCCAATTCCACTACCAACTGAACGCAGCTTATACACTGTGCTACGTTCACCGCATAAGTACAAGGATTCTCGTGAGCAGTTTGAGATCCGCACGCACAAACGCCTGATCGACATTGTCAATCCTACTGCTAAGACAGTTGATGCTTTAATGAAGCTCGACTTGCCAAGCGGCGTTGATATCGAAATCAAGTTATAATAAATTCAAAAAAATGGAGGTGTAGTCATGACCAGAAAAGGAATCTTAGGGAAAAAGGTTGGAATGACCCAAGTCTTTGCAGAAAATGGTGAACTATTTCCTGTAACTGTTATCGAAGTTAGTTCTAATGTTGTTTTACAAGTTAAAACAGTTGAGAACGACGGCTACGAAGCAGTTCAGTTAGGTTACCAAGATGTACGCGAAGTCTTGACGAACAAACCAGCTAAAGGTCACGCTGCTAAAGCAAACACGACTCCTAAGCGCTTCATTCGAGAAATTCGTGATGTTGAGCTAGGAGATTATGAATTAGGTTCAGAAGTAAAGGCTGATGTTTTTGCTGCTGGCGATATAGTCGATGTGACTGGCATTACGAAAGGTCATGGTTACCAAGGTAACATTAAACGCTTTGGTCAATCACGTGGTCCTGAAACCCACGGTTCACGTTATCACAGAATTCCCGGTTCAATGGGTGCTATCATCAACCGTGTATTTAAAGGTAAGATGTTACCTGGACGCATGGGTAATGATAAAGTAACGATCCAAAATCTTGAAGTCGTTCGTGTTGATACAGACCGTAACGTGATCTTGATCAAGGGTAATGTACCTGGAGCTAAGAAATCATTCGTAACAATTAAATCTGCAATCAAATCACAGAAAAAGTAATCGAGAAAGGAGGATTTAATCATGGCAAATGTCACACTTTATAAACAAAACGGAACTGAAAACGGCACAGTTGAGTTAAACGATGCAGTTTTTGGAATCGAACCAAACGAAAATGTTGTTTTTGACGCAATTATCATGCAACGTGCATCATTACGCCAAGGAACACACGCAGTTAAGAACCGTTCAGCTGTTCGTGGTGGTGGACGTAAGCCTTGGCGTCAAAAGGGTACCGGTCGTGCTCGCCAAGGATCAATTCGTTCTCCTCAATGGCGTGGCGGTGGTATTGTCTTCGGACCTACCCCAAGATCATATGCATATAAGTTACCTAAAAAAGTACGGCGTTTAGCAATCAAATCAGTCCTTTCACAAAAGGTTATTGATGGTGATTTGATTGTTGTGGACGGATTGAACTTTGACCAACCTAAAACAAAAACTTTTGCAGATGTTTTGGCTGGATTAAATGTTGCAACTAAGGCTTTGGTTGTGCTTGAAGCAGATAACGATTTTGCTGCTTTGTCTGCACGTAACTTACCAAATGTTACGGTTGTTGAATCTGATGGAATCAATGTCTTAGATGTTGTGAATAATCAGAAGCTTATCTTGACACAAGCCGCTCTTTCAAAAATTGAGGAGGTGCTTGGTTAATGGCAGCACATGACGTTATTATTCGCCCAATCGTAACCGAACAATCTATGAGCATGATGGATCAGAAGAAATATACTTTTGAAGTCGATGTTCATGCAAACAAGGTTACTGTACGTCAAGCAATCGAAAAGATTTTTGGCGTTAAAGTTAAAGAAGTCAATATTTTAAATGTTCGTGGTAAGAAGAAACGCTATGGTCGTTATGAAGGTTTAACTAAGAAACGCCGTAAAGCAATCGTTACTTTGACACCCGATTCTGATGAAATTAAGATTTTTGAAGACTAGTTTCTATCAAATATTAATAACAGGAGGGAATAAAATTGGCGATTGTTAAATACAAACCAACCAGTGCCGGACGTCGTAATATGACTGGCTCAGATTTTGCTGAGATCACGAAAACGACTCCTGAAAAGACTTTAGTTGAATCACAAAGCCGCATTGCTGGTCGTAATGCACATGGTCACATTACCGTTCGTCATCGTGGCGGCGGTCATAAACAGAAATATCGTGTCATTGATTTTAAACGTAATAAAGACGATGTCAAAGCAACAGTTAAGGCGATCGAATACGATCCTAACCGTTCTGCAAATATTGCATTGTTACACTATGAGGATGGTATCAAGACATACATCATCGCTCCTAAGGGCCTTGAAGTTGGACAGGTTGTTGAATCTGGTCCTAATTCTGATATCAAACCTGGTAATGCATTACCACTTGCAAACATTCCTGTTGGTACTTTAGTTCATAACATTGAATTAAAACCTGGCAAGGGTGGTCAATTAGTTCGTTCAGCTGGTACATCTGCACAGATCCTTGGTCATGAAACTAAATATACTTTGGTACGTTTAACTTCTGGCGAGACGCGCATGATTTTATCAGCAGGCCGCGCATCTATCGGTGAAGTTGGTAACGAACAACATGAATTGATCAATATTGGTAAAGCTGGTCGTAAACGCTGGATGGGCTTCCGTCCAACCGTTCGTGGATCAGTTATGAACCCTAACGATCACCCACACGGTGGTGGTGAAGGTAAAGCTCCTATCGGTCGTCCATCTCCTATGTCACCATGGGGTAAGAAGACGATGGGTAAGAAGACGCGTAGTTCAAAAGCTCGTTCAGAGAAATTGATTATTCGTCATCGTAAAGGTAAATAAAAATAATTACTAATCACGTTCAAGGGAGGTAACATAATGGGTCGTAGCCTTAAAAAAGGACCTTTTGCTGATGAGCATCTTCTAAAGAAAATCGCGGCACAGGCAGATAGTGAAAAGAAACAAGTTATCAAGACTTGGTCACGTCGTTCAACAATTTTCCCAAGTTTTGTTGGTTTTACAATTGCAGTTTATGATGGTCGTAAGCATGTCCCAGTCTTCGTACAAGAAGATATGGTTGGCCATAAGTTAGGCGAATTTGTACCAACAAGAACGTTCCGTGGTCACGGTAGTAACGATAAAAAGACGGCTGCAAAGTAGAAGGGAGAGATTAGTCGATGGCAGATCAAGTAACAACAGCAAGAGCAGAAGCAAGAACTGTTCGTATTGCGCCTCGTAAAGCTCGCCTGGTAGTCGATTTGATTCGTGGCAAAGAGGCCGCAGAAGCTTTAGCTATTTTACAATTTACAACCCGTGGTGCTTCACCAATCGTTGCAAAAGTGTTAAAATCAGCAATTGCCAATGCAGAACATAATTATGACTTAGATGCTCAAAATTTGTTTGTTAGCGAAGTTTATGTCAACGAAGGACCAACGCTCAAGCGTTTCCGTCCTCGTGCTAAAGGTTCAGCTTCACCAATTAACAAACGTACAAGCCACATTGTTGTGGTTGTTAAAGAAAGAGAAGAATAGGAGGAAAAAACGTGGGTCAAAAAGTAAATCCGATCGGTTTCCGTGTCGGCGTTATCCGCGATTGGGATGCCAAATGGTATGCTGACAAAGAATATGCTGACTATCTTCATGAAGATTTAAGAATCCGTAAATATATTGCTAAAAAGTTAGTTGACGCTTCAGTTTCACAAGTTGAAATTGAACGCTCAGCTAAACGTGTTAATGTTTCGATCCATACTGCTAAACCAGGTATGGTTATTGGTAAGGGCGGCGCTGAGGTTGAAAACTTACGCAAGGCTTTGAATAACTTAACTGGTAAGCAAGTACACATCAACATCGTTGAAATCAAACAACCTGATTTGGATGCACAATTGGTTGGCGATTCAATCGCTCGTCAATTAGAGGCACGTGTTGCCTTCCGTCGTGCTCAACGTCAAGCAACTCAAAGAACAATGCGTGCTGGTGCTAAAGGTATCAAGACACAAGTTTCTGGTCGTTTGAACGGTGCAGATATGTCTCGTCGTGAATGGCATACAGAAGGAACTGTTCCTTTGCATACTTTACGTGCTGATATTGACTATTCTTGGAATGAAGCAACAACAACTTATGGTCAATTAGGTGTTAAGACATGGATCTACCGTGGCGAAATTTTGCCAGGTCAAAAGGTTGTTCGTGATGCCGATACTGGTGACAAGAACAGTAACAAACGTGGCCGCCGTGATAATAGTGGTCGTCGTGATAACAGAAGAGATAATAACAGAAGTGCGAAAGGAGGAAAATAATCAATGTTAGTACCTAAGCGTGTGAAACACCGTCGCGAGTTCCGTGGCAAGATGCGTGGAGCTGCAAAAGGCGGTAAGGAACTTAACTTTGGTGAATATGGATTACGTGCCGTAGAGTCACATTGGATCACTAACCGACAGATTGAAGCTGCCCGTGTTGCAATGACTCGTTATATGAAACGTGGCGGACGTGTCTGGATTCGTATTTTCCCACATAAATCGTACACTGCAAAAGGTGTCGGCGTACGTATGGGTTCTGGTAAAGGTGCACCTGCTGGCTGGGTAGCTCCTGTAAAACGCGAAAAGATCTTATTTGAAATTGGTGGTGTTCCTGAAGAAGTTGCCCGCGAAGCATTGCGCTTGGCTTCTAACAAGCTACCAATCAAGACTAAGTTTGTAAAGCGCGAGGAAGTAGGTGGCGAAGCTAATGAAGACTAGTGAAATTAAAGAGTTAACCACTGCTGAAATGCTCGATAAAGAGAAGCAATACAAAGAAGAATTGTTCAACCTACGTTTCCAACAAGCAACAGGTCAGTTGGAAAATACAGCTCGTCTGATGCAAGTTCGTAAGAATATTGCTCGGATCAAGACAGTTCTTCGTCAGCAAGAACTTAACAAATAATCGGAAGGGAGATTCACAACTTGAGCGAAGAAACTCGTAATCATCGTAAAGTTTACCAGGGCCGCGTTATTTCCGACAAAATGGAAAAAACGATCACGGTTTCTGTTGAAACATACCATACACATCCTGTCTATGGAAAGCGTGTCAAGTACTCGAAGAGATACTATGTGCATGACGAAAACAACGAAGCAAAAGTTGGCGATATTGTTCGGATCATGGAAACTCGTCCGCTATCTCGTTCAAAACGCTTCCGTTTATTAGAAGTTGTTGAAAAGTCTGTTATCATTTAAAGAATGTTAAGAATGACGAGAGGAGGAAACTAAAGTGATTCAACAAGAAAGTCGACTTAAAGTTGCTGATAATTCAGGTGCTCGTGAGATCTTAACAATCAAGGTTCTGGGTGGTTCTAATCGTAAGACTGCCAATATCGGTGATACAATTGTTGCTACTGTTAAACAAGCAACACCAGGTGGCGTTGTCAAAAAAGGTGACGTTGTTAAGGCAGTCATCGTACGTACGCGCTCAGGTGCACGCCGTACAGATGGTTCATATATCCGCTTCGACGAAAACGCAGCTGTAATCATCAACCCAGACAAGAGCCCTCGTGGTACTCGTATTTTTGGGCCAGTTGCTCGTGAACTTCGTGATAACGACTTTATGAAGATCGTCTCATTAGCTCCAGAAGTTTTATAATAGTCAACCATTTCAAGTAGTCCATGAGGAGGTGCACATCAGACGATGTTCGTAAAAACTGGTGATAAAGTCAAAGTAATTAGCGGCAAAGATAAGGGTAAAGAAGGCAAGGTACTTAAAGTTCTTGCTAAGAAAGACCGTGTCATTGTCGAAGGCATTAGCATTGCAAAAAAACATCAAAAACCATCTAACTCGGATCCCCAAGGCGGAATCAAAGATCAAGAGGTTGCGATTCATGTTTCTAACGTGATGTTGATCGATCCTTCAACTAATGAACCAACTCGTATTGGTTATCAAGTAGTTGATGGCAAGAAAGTCCGTATTTCTAAAAAGACGGGCCAACCAATCGGTAAAGCCGAAAAAACTGAAAAAGCCGATAAGTAAGCAAGGAAGGGAGGATAACTCTTAAATGACGAGTCGCTTAAAAGAACGCTACGTTAAAGAAATCACACCTGCTTTAGTTGAAAAGTTTAACTACAGTTCTGTAATGCAGGTGCCAAAGATTGAAAAAATCGTTTTAAATATGGGTGTTGGTGACGCCGTTTCTAACTCTAAAAACTTAGATAATGCCGTTGAAGAATTAACACTTATTTCTGGTCAAAAGCCATTAATTACCAAAGCAAAGAAGTCCATTGCCGGATTCCGTTTGCGTGAAGGTATGTCAATTGGTGCCAAGGTTACCTTGCGTGGGGAACGGATGTATGACTTCTTAGATAAGTTGATCAACGTTTCATTACCACGTGTTCGTGACTTTCATGGTGTCAGCACACGTTCATTTGATGGTCGTGGCAACTACACATTAGGTGTCAAAGAACAATTAATTTTCCCTGAAATCGATTTTGAAAAAGTTGCACGCGTTCGTGGATTGGATATTGTTATTGTAACAACAGCTGATACTGACGAAGAATCACGTGAACTCTTAACACAAGTCGGCATGCCATTTGCCAAATAAAGGAGGTCGAACAATTGGCTAAAAAGTCTTTAGTTGTCAAGAATCATCGCCCAGCGAAATTCTCAACACAAGAATATACACGTTGCGAACGTTGTGGTCGTCCACATTCTGTTTATCGCAAATTCAAGCTTTGCCGTGTTTGCCTTCGTCAATTAGCACATGAAGGTCAAATCCCCGGAATGACAAAAGCTAGCTGGTAATTTAATTAGACAGGAAATGGAGGTATATTAATCAATGGTCATGACTGATCCAATTGCAGATTATCTAACTCGTATTCGTAACGCCAACATGGTGCGTCACGATGCATTAGATGTTCCTGCCTCAACAATCAAAAAAGACATCTCTGAAATTCTGAAGCGCGAAGGTTTTATTCGCGATTATGAAGTTACTGAAGATGGTAAGCAAGGTATGATCCGCGTATTCTTGAAATATGGTGCCAATCGCCAACGCGTTATTTCTGGCTTGAAGCGTATTTCAAAACCTGGTCTTCGTAGCTATGTCAAAGCTGACGATGTTCCCAAGGTTTTGAATGGCTTAGGTATTGCAATCTTATCAACATCCGAAGGCGTTCTTACAGACAAAGAAGCACGTGCAAAGAACGTCGGCGGCGAAGTTTTAGCTTATGTATGGTAATTTCTAAAAGTTAGGAGGTGTTTCATTAAATGAGTCGTATTGGTAATAAAGTAATCGAACTTCCAGCGGGAGTGACGGTTACAACAACAGATGGAAATAAAGTCACTGTTAAGGGCCCAAAAGGTGAATTAACACGAGTTTATGACCCAGCAATTACTATTAATGAAGAAAATAATGTTCTTTCCTTTACACGACCTGACGATAGTTATAAAGCACTTCATGGTACAACACGTGCCAACGTTAATAGCATGGTTATTGGTGTAACTGAAGGTTATATCAAGAAACTGCAATTAGTCGGTGTCGGCTATCGTGCACAACTTAAAGGTAAAACATTAGTACTTAGTGTTGGCTTCTCTCATCAAGTTGAGGTTGAAGCTCCAGAAGGCATTACTATCGAAGTTCCTTCTAACACGGAAATTAATGTTAGTGGTATCAGCAAACAAAAAGTTGGTCAACTTGCTGCTGAGATCCGCGATATCCGTCCACCAGAACCTTACAAAGGCAAAGGTATTCGTTATGTTGATGAATATGTTCGTCGTAAGGAAGGTAAGACTGGTAAGTAATTAATAATAATTTATGAGGTGAACATTGTGATTTCAAAACCAGACAAGAATAAAACACGGCAAAAACGTCACACACGTGTCCGTGGCAAAATCTCTGGTACTGCCGAGCGCCCACGCTTGAACGTATTCCGTTCTAACAAAAACATCTATGCTCAATTAATTGATGACGTAGAGGGTGTAACGCTCGCAAGTGCTTCAACTCTTGATAAAGAGTTAACTGCAACAGGTTCTAAAGTAGAAAACGCTCAACAAGTTGGCGAATTAGTTGCAAAACGTGCGCAAGCTAAGAACATTACCGAAGTTGTCTTCGATCGTGGCGGCTATCTCTATCACGGCCGTGTTCAAGCTTTAGCTGAATCAGCTCGTGAAAACGGACTTAAATTCTAGAAAGGAGAAAACCACACATATGACTTATATTGATCCAACTCATTTAGATTTAGAAGACCGCGTTGTTACTATCAACCGTGTCACTAAGGTTGTTAAAGGTGGACGTCGTCTTCGCTTCGCTGCAATTGTAATTGTTGGCGATAAAGCTGGACACGTTGGCTTTGGTACTGGTAAAGCGCAAGAAGTTCCAGAAGCAATTCGCAAGGCTAGTGAAAATGCTAAGAAGAGCTTGATTGAAATTCCTTTAGTTGGTACAACCATTCCTCACGAAGCCTTTGGACACTTCGGTTCTGGCCATATTATGTTAAAGCCAGCCGTTGAAGGTTCTGGGGTCAGTGCTGGTGGTGCTGTCCGTGCCATTATGGAATTGGGTGGCGTTGCTGATGTAACTTCTAAGTCATTAGGTAGTAACACACCAATTAACGTTATCCGTGCCACAATGGATGGATTAAAGCAGCTTAAGACTGCTGAGCAAATCGCTAGTCTACGTGGTATTTCTGCTCAAGACTTACAAAATTAGGAGGCTTTGTCGATGGCAAATATTAAAATCACGTTAACACATAGTGCTGCGCATCGCCTTCCTGCTCAAAGAAAGATTGTTAAAGAGTTAGGATTGGGTCGTATCAATAGTAGCGTCGTTAAACCAGACAATGCTGCTACTCGTGGCGCAATTTTTAAAATTTCTCATTTAGTTGAGATCGAAGAAGTTCAAGATTAATTACAGATATAATACAAGGAGGTGCTAGACTTCATGAACTTGCATGAATTAAAAGCTAATGAAGGTTCCCGTCGCGATCGCAAACGTGTTGGCCGTGGTACTTCATCAGGTCAGGGTAAAACAGCTGGTCGTGGTCAAAAAGGCCAATTAGCCCGTTCTGGTGGTAAGACTCGTCTTGGTTTCGAAGGTGGACAAATGCCTTTGTTCCGTCGTATGCCTAAACGCGGATTCAAGAACGTGAACCGTAAAGAATATGCAATTGTTAGTCTTAACGATTTGAATCGTTTTGATGACGGCGCAGAAGTTACAACTGAAGCATTGTTAAATGCTGGAATCATCAAGAAACAACTTGATGGCGTCAAGCTCTTAGCTAACGGCGAGTTAACTGTTAAAGTTAGCGTGAAAGTTGCTAAATATTCTGCAGCCGCAAAAGAAGCTGTCGAAGCTGCTGGTGGTTCAGTCGAGGTGATCTAATGCTCACGACATTGCGAAATGCATTAAAAGTGAAAGAAATTCGTAAAAAAATCTTCTTTACACTATTCATTCTTTTGATTTACCGCCTTGGGACACAAATCACTGTTCCTGGTGTTAATGCAGCTGCATTAACCGATGGAACTTCTGGTTTGGTCGCATTGTTGGATACTGTCAGTGGTGGTGGGTTATCTAATTACTCATTGTTTTCAATGGGTGTTTCTCCTTTCATTACTGCGCAGATCGTCATTCAACTTTTACAGATGGATATTATTCCGAAGTTTGTTGAATGGAGTAAACAAGGTGAAGTTGGTCGGCGTAAGTTGAATCAAGCGACTCGTTGGTTAACGATCGTTTTAGCATTTGTTCAATCGATTGGGATTACAGCAGGACTTAACTATTTAAGTGGCAACGCGTTGGTTAAAAACCTCAGTGTTCAAACTTTTATCGTTCTTGGTATAATTCTGACCGGTGGTACAATGTTACTGACTTGGCTCGGTGATCAAATCACTGATAAGGGTGTTGGTAATGGCGTTTCAATGATTATTTTTGCGGGTATCATTGCTCGACTTCCTCAAGGTGTTTACGAATTAGTTAACGATAATATCGTTAATAATATTGGCACAAGCGATTTATACACAGGAATCTTATTGTTATTGGCTTTAGTCATTGCAGTTTTATTCGTTGTTTATTGGGTCACTTATGTTCAACAAGCTAATCGTAAAGTTCCTATTCAATATACACGCCGTGCAGCTGGCGGCGGTAGCGAGAGTTATTTACCTTTAAAAGTGAATGTTTCCGGCGTGATCCCTGTGATCTTTGCCAGTTCATTCATTGTTACACCTTCAACGATTCTGATGTTATTCCAACAGAATCATAGTCAAGATGGTTGGTTCCTAACTTTAAGCAATATTTTCAGTATGCAAACAACCGCTGGTTCATTGATTTATACTGTTTTAATCGTCTTGTTCACGTTCTTCTACGCATTTGTTCAGGTCAACCCTGAAAAACTTGCTGAGAATTTACAAAAACAGGGTGCTTATATTCCTAGTGTTTGGCCGGGTAAAGAAACTGAGAAATATTTCTCAGGTTTACTGATGCGCCTTTCAACTGTTGGTTCAATCTTCTTGGGTGCGGTAGCTTTGTTACCACAACTCGCAGCTAATCTTTGGGGATTACCTCAATCTATCGGTTTAGGTGGAACTAGTTTGTTGATCGTCGTAGGTGTTGCTTTGGAAACTTCACGGCAACTCGATGGTTTGATGATGAAACGGCAGTATGTTGGCTTTATTCGTTAATTGGAGGTACTAAAGGTGAACTTGATATTGATGGGGTTGCCTGGGGCCGGTAAAGGAACTCAAGCAGAAAAAATCGTTGATGCTTATCATTTAGCACATATCTCGACCGGTGACATGTTTCGTGAGGCTATGGCTGAAGAAACAAAAGTCGGTTTAGAGGCTAAAAAGTACATGGACAACGGCAATTTGGTTCCTGATGAAGTCACTAGCGCTCTTGTTAAGGAACGGCTGCAAAAGCCTGACACTAACGTGGGTTATATGCTGGATGGCTTTCCAAGAACGATTGCCCAAGCTGAAGCGCTCGAAACAATTGCTTCCGAGTTGCAGAAGCCTGTTGATGCAGTGATCAACATTGATGTTGATCCTGCAGTTCTGGTTGATCGTCTTTCAGGTCGGTTCATTTGCCGGACTTGTGGTGCAACTTACCACAAGTTATACAACAAGCCGAAAGTTGAAGGGACTTGTGATCGCTGTGGTGGTCATGACTTTTATCAACGTGAAGATGATAAGCCAGAAACGGTTAAAAACCGTTTGGCAGTAAATATTAAAATGAATACACCGTTACTTGATTTTTATCGGGGTAAAGGTTTACTTTATACCGTTAATGGTGAACAAGATATTGATCTGGTTTTTGATGAAATTAAGTTGATTTTGTCAAAATTAAACTAACTCTTGGTTCAGTGGTATAAAGTAAAGATAAGTTCTTGGCAAAATGAATGAGTCTGTGTTAGACTTAGTCTTTGTTACTGCCAAGTGAGAGATATTTATCCTCGCTGTTTTTCTGTATCCACTTGTTCAACCAATTAGGAGGAATATTTTTTGGCAAAAGATGACGTAATTGAAATCGAGGGAACTGTTACTGACACACTTCCTAATGCAATGTTTAAAGTTGAATTAGAGAACGGTCATTCTGTGCTAGCACATGTTTCTGGTAAGATCAGGATGCATTACATTCGTATACTTCCTGGCGATAAAGTTACAGTCGAATTATCACCGTACGATCTCACCAAAGGCCGTATTACTTACCGTTATCGCTAGTAAGTAGTATTATTCTATGGTTTCGTATTAATTCAGGAGGCTTATAATAATGAAAGTTAGACCATCCGTAAAACCAATGTGTGAACATTGTAAAGTTATTAAGCGCAAGGGTCGCGTTATGATCATTTGCTCTGCAAATCCAAAGCACAAACAACGTCAAGGTTAATAGGAGGTGTCATTGAATGGCTCGTATCGCAGGTGTTGATTTACCCCGTGAAAAGCGCATCGTCATTGCTTTAACTTATATTTATGGTATTGGCGACACTACTGCTCACAAAATTTTAAGCGCCGCTGGTGTTTCTGAAGATGTTCGTTCTAAAGATTTAACACCAGATGAAGAAGATAAGATTCGTGCGGCAGTTGATAATGTCCGTGTCGAAGGTGATTTACGTCGTGAAGTTACGCGTAATATCAAACGTCTTCAAGATATCGGTTCTTATCGTGGAATCCGTCATCGTCGTGGCTTGCCCGTTCGTGGTCAAAACACGAAGAACAATGCACGTACGCGTAAAGGTCCAAAGGTTTCTATTGCAGGTAAGAAGAAAGTATAATTTTAGATAGGAGGTAAATGAATTCATGGCAGTTCGTAAAGGAACACGTAAGCGTCGTGTTAAGAAAAATATCGAAGCCGGCGTTGCACATATTCATTCAACGTTTAACAACACTTTAGTAATGATTACTGATCCTCAAGGCAATGCTGTTGCATGGTCTTCTGCTGGTGCGCTCGGATTCAAGGGTAGCCGTAAATCAACACCATTTGCTGCACAAATGGCTGCTGAAGCTGCTGCTAAAGAATCAATGGAGCATGGTATGAAGTCTGTTGAAGTTGCTGTTAAAGGTCCTGGCTCAGGTCGTGAAGCTGCAATTCGTTCGTTACAGGCTACTGGCTTGGAAATCAGCGCTATTCGTGACGTTACACCCGTGCCACATAACGGATCTCGTCCTCCAAAGCGTCGTCGTGTTTAGTGGCCGTTGTTCACAATCAGCGTTATAGTTACGTTTTGAAGCAACACACGACACACGTTTTGAAAGGGGTAAAGATTGAATGATCGAATTTGAAAAGCCGAACATTACAAAGGTTGATGAGAGCACCAACTATGGTAAGTTTGTAATTGAACCGCTGGAACGTGGTTATGGTACCACGCTCGGCAACTCATTAAGACGGATTTTATTGTCGTCTTTACCTGGCTCTGCTGTCTCAAGTATTCAAATTGATGGTGTTTTACACGAATTCTCGACCATCGATGGGGTCATGGAAGATGTCACCCAGATTATCCTGAATATTAAAAAAATTGCACTCAAAAATCACTCGGAAGAACAAAAGGTTGTTGAAATTGATGTAGATGGCCCAGCGACGGTTACAGCTGCGGATATCAAAGCTGATGACGATATTGAAGTTCTGAATCCAGAGCAATATATTTGTTCAATCGCTGAGGGTGGTCATGTACACATGCAAATGACAGTTAGCAACGGACGTGGTTATGTTCCTGCTGACCAAAACAAATCTGGCGATATGCCGATTGGTGTTATTGCAATCGATTCAATTTTTACCCCGATCAACCGAGTTAATTATCAGGTCGAAAGTACCCGTGTTGGTAAGCGTAATGACTTTGATAAACTAACCTTAGATGTTTGGACAGATGGTTCGATTTCACCACGCGAAGCAATTAGTCTAGCTGCAAAAATTCTTTCAGATCATTTAAATATCTTTGTAGATCTTTCCGATGAGGCGAAGAATACAGATGTCATGGTCGAAAAAGAAGAAACGCAGAAAGAAAAGAAATTAGAAATGACGATCGAAGAATTAGATCTGTCAGTTCGTTCTTATAACTGTTTGAAGCGTGCTGGAATCAACACAGTTCAAGAATTAACTAATAAGTCTGAAGCAGACATGATGAAGGTTCGTAATCTTGGTCGCAAGTCACTTGAAGAAGTGAAAGCCAAGTTACATGATTTGACTTTGTCATTACGCTCAGAAGAATAATTTTGATTAAAAGGAGGTAAATTCATGAGTTATCGTAAATTAGGTCGTGCCTCAGCACCTCGTAAGGCTATGTTACGCGATTTAACAACCGATTTGCTGGTCCATGAACGAATTGAAACAACTGAAACTCGTGCTAAGGAAATCCGTCGCTCTGCTGAAAAGATGATCACTTTAGGCAAACGTGGAGACTTACATGCACGGCGTCAAGCTGCAGCATATGTTCGTAATGAAATTGCTGATATTCGTGAAGAAGGCGAAGATGTTATTGTTCAATCAGCTTTACAAAAGTTGTTTAGTGACATTGCACCTCGCTATGCTGACCGTAATGGTGGCTACACTCGTATTTTGAAGACAAGAGAACGTCGCGGTGATGGCGCACCAATGGTTATTATCGAATTAGTTTAGTATCGCACGATTAATTTCGGCCAATTTTCATTTCACAAATGTGAGCGTGAGCGTTACGATGATGGGAACCCACCAAGTCTAGCTTAGAAATCCGGATTGTCGATTTCCCATTTGTGAATGATTATTGTACATAGAATAAAGTTAGGAGGCCAAGACAAATCGGTTTTGTTTGGCCTCTTTTTGTATCCATTTATGGTAGAATGTTAACATGATTATTTAAGAAAGACAGGGAAAAATGAATTCGACTCCAATCATTGACGTCAAGAATGTCACGTATAGTTATCCGTATGCTGAACAACCTGCTTTAAATCAAATCAGTCTACAAATCATGCCCGATCAGTGGATTGCCATTGTTGGACACAATGGGAGTGGCAAGAGCACGCTCGCAAAAACCTTCAACGGATTAATCGAACCTCAGTCTGGTGAGATTTATTTTAACGGTGAATTACTTTCTGAGGAGACCATTTGGGATGTTCGACGGCAGTTAGGTATCGTGTTTCAAAATCCGGACAACCAATTCGTCGGCGCGACTGTTGCTGACGATGTGGCTTTCGGTATGGAAAATAATGGGGTTCCTCGAGAAAAGATGCTTGTTCGTGTAGAGGAAGCTTTGAAACAGGTGCGGATGTGGGATTATCGTCACCAGGAACCGGCGCGACTGTCTGGCGGTCAAAAACAACGAGTCGAGTTGGCCGGTGTATTGGCTCAACGCCCGAAGGTGATCATACTCGACGAAGCAACGAGTATGTTAGATCCTCAAGGTCGCAGCGAAATTATTGAATTGATGATGCAATTACGTGAACAAGGTGATTTTACAATTATTTCAATCACACATGACGTTGATGAAGCTGCATTGGCTGACCAAATCGTTTTAATTGATTCGGGTGAATTGATTACGCAAGGCACACCTAGCGAGATATTCACTCAAGCTGAACGATTGCACGAACATGGCCTGATTGTACCGTTGAGTGAGCAAGTCAGAACCGATTTAGTGGCGGCTGGCGTCGGATTACCGGATAAATATTTGGATGAAACCCAATTGGTGGATGAATTATGGACATTACATTCGAACATGTGAATTATACTTACCAACCCAACTCTCCTTTAGCAACATTAGGATTGAAGGATATCAATTTAAAATTTACGAGCGGCTCTTATGTAGCCATCATCGGTCAAACGGGTAGTGGAAAATCAACGCTGCTTCAACACCTCAACGCCTTATTGCGTCCCAGCAGTGGACGTGTGTTGATTGGTGATCAGGCGGTGATGACAACCACAAAGAATAAGGAATTGCATGATCTGCGTCGCAGCGTTGGCTTGGTCTTTCAATTCCCTGAGAGTCAACTTTTCGAAGAGACCGTTTTGAAAGATGTGGCGTTTGCGCCGAAGAATTTCGGTAAAAGTGAAGCTGAAGCAACTGAAATTGCGCGTGATACGCTCAGATTAGTGGGTATCGACGAGTCACTCGAAGATAAAATGCCGTTCGACTTGTCGGGTGGGCAAATGAGACGAGTGGCCATTGCTGGGGTTCTAGCGATGCAGCCTGAGGTTTTGGTGTTAGATGAACCGACTGCGGGACTAGATCCACTAGGACGTCAACAAATCATGCAATTATTTCAGCGGATCCATGAAGAACGTGGGATCACGATCATCTTGGTCACTCATCAAATGGATGACGTGGTGGCTTACGCGGACCAAGCAGTTGTGATGTCACATGGCGAGATTGCTAAAGTTGGGACGCCCGCAGAAGTTTTCGCAGATTTAGATTGGTTGACTGCACATAATTTGGAATTACCGAGCACAGGGCGGTTAGTACAACGACTGCAACAAAAAGGATTCAAATTTACGCGGATGCCATTAACAGTTAATGA
This sequence comes from Lapidilactobacillus mulanensis, assembly GCF_003946215.1. GTDB lineage: Bacteria > Bacillota > Bacilli > Lactobacillales > Lactobacillaceae > Lapidilactobacillus > Lapidilactobacillus mulanensis. The sequence goes on along the minus strand of NZ_RHOW01000029.1, from coordinate 7,017 downwards.
ACTGTTAGCGGATTTAGAACCCCAATTGAAACGGGGGTCGCAACTTGGATAATTTAATTTTCGGACGATATTATCCCGGCAATTCTTTCGTGCATCGATTAGACCCTCGGTTAAAGTTGATTATCAATATCATGTTTATTGTCTTGATTTTTCTATTGAACAATTGGTATGACTATTTGATTTTAGGCGTGGTCGTTCTCACGGGTGTGGTTCTTTCGGGTGTGTCGATTCGGTTCTTCATCAAGGGCTTACGACCAATGTTATTGCTGATTTTATTCACAGTTGCACTGCAATTATTCTTCACGACGGGGAAAACTGTCTATTGGCAATGGGGGTGGTTGGCTATCAGTCAAGAAGGATTGATCAATGCGTCGTACATTGCCGTTCGCTTCTTATTGATCATCTTCATGTCGACGTTGTTAACTTTGACGACCCAACCTTTGGAAATTGCTGATGGATTAGAATATTTAATTCGCCCGTTGAAAATGATCAAGTTCCCCGTGAATGATGTGGCGTTGATGTTGTCGATCGCCTTGCGTTTCGTGCCTAAATTAATGGATGAAACGACTAAAATCATGAATGCTCAGCGTGCACGTGGAGTAGATTTCAATAATGGTAGTATTCTTAAACGCGTTAAGGCCTTGATTCCGTTACTAATTCCGCTGATGATGAGTAGCCTGGATATCGCCACTGATTTAACGACCGCCATGATTTCTCGTGGCTATCGTGATGGGGAAGGGCGTAGTCGTTTTCGCGTTTTGAAATGGCGGCGGCGTGATAGCTTGACACTATTATTTTTCGTGGTGATTGCTGCAGTCGTGATTATTTAAAGGAAGTGCTCAACTTTGCCTCGTTATAAAGTAACAGTTGCCTATGATGGCACCAAATATGCTGGCTTTCAGAGCCAGCCGGATCAACGAACCGTTCAAGGAACACTACAAGCCGCCCTCACGAAAATGAATAAGGGCGGCTTTATTCGTGTATATGGGTCTGGACGAACGGATGCCGGTGTTCATGCGCTTGGCCAAGTGATCCACTTCGATTATCCTAAAGAAATTCCAGCGCGTAATATGTTATTAGCCTTGAATAGTTTATTGCCTTTAGATACAGAAGTGGTCGCTAGTGAGATCACCACTGCCGATTTCCACGCACAATTCGATACGATCGCCAAATGTTATCGTTATCGGGTCAGTAGAGGCCGCTTCACGGATCCTTTCAAACGTTTCTATACCGGACACTACCCATATCCAATCGACGTTAAACGAGTCGAGGTGGCCATTTCAGACCTGCTAGGTGAACATGACTTCACGAGCTTTGCAGCAAGTGGTGGGGTCATCAAAAATAAAGTGCGGACGATTTATTCTGCAACGTTAACGGTTGATGAGCCAAATAATGAATTGATTTTTGAATTTGTAGGTAATGGTTTCTTGTACAATATGGTACGTATCTTAGTTGCAACTTTATTGGAAATTGGTAACGGCCGCCGCGATGTTCATGATTTTCAGCGGTTGTTTCTCGTTAAAGATCGCCAGCAAGCTCGGGGAACCGCACCAGCAAGTGGGCTTTATCTGAAAAAAGTTTACTATCCAGGTGATGAAGCCAGCTTAGAATCTATTCGAATGATTTGATTAGTGTTGAATGAAAAGACTAATTTTTCAGAAAAGTTTTTGAAAAAAGTGAGATAACGCTCGTTAGTTATTGACTTTAGGCCGAATTTTAGGTAAACTAATTCTTGGTATTTGTTTGCCCCACGATAGGCCCCGGAACTTATTAGGTGTCAAACAAAATTATTTATGGAGGAATTTATCGTGCGTACAACCCCTTTAACAAAGCCAGCAGACGTTGAACACAAGTGGTATGTAGTAGATGCAACAGATATTGCGTTAGGTCGCTTATCTGCTGTTGTGGCTTCAATTCTACGTGGAAAGAACAAGCCAACATTCACACCCAATGTCGATACTGGTGACAATGTCATCGTAATCAATGCATCACAAATCAAATTAACTGGTAATAAAGCAACTGACAAGTTGTATCAACATCATAGTGATCATCCCGGTGGTTTAAAGACTCGCACTGCTGGTGACTTACGTGCAAACAATCCTGTTCGCTTGCTTGAACTTTCAATCAAGGGCATGTTACCAAAGAATACCTTGGGTCACCAAGAATTCATGAAGTTACATGTTTATGCAGGTGCTGAACACGAACAACAAGCACAAAAACCAGAAGTCTTGGATTTAACCAAGTTAATTTAGGGAGGAAATTATAGTGGCACAACAAGTTATGTATAATGCGACTGGTCGCCGTAAAGATTCCGTTGCGCGTGTTTTCCTCGTTCCTGGAACAGGTAAAATTACGATCAACAACAAACCAGCTGAAGAATATGTTCCATTTGCTAGTTTAATTTTAGATATGAAACAACCATTAACTTTAACAGAAACTGATGGCAGTTATGACATCAATGTTAACGTTCATGGTGGTGGTTTTGCAGGCCAAGCAGGCGCAACTCGTCACGGTATCGCTCGTGCGTTGTTAACTGTTGATCCTGATTTCCGTGGCGTTCTCAAACGTGCAGGCATGTTAACACGTGACCCACGTATGAAAGAACGTAAGAAGCCAGGTCTTAAGAAAGCTCGTAAAGCTAGTCAATTTTCAAAGCGTTAATATCGTTGGGATATCAACGTTTCAAGCACATTACCGTTGGTACGGTGGTGTGTTTTTTTGTGCCGTTTTTAGCAATTGGTACGACGGTTGGTACGAAGCCTTCCGTTGTTTCGTGTGCGAAGCCTTTTTTGAGGACTTCTTTTTATCGAGAAAAACGGTTTAAATTGACTATTATTTTGTCCGTTATTTTGACTGCTATTTGGCTGTTGTTTGGTTAAAAAGCGATTATTTGATGGATCGTTTTTTCTCTTGATTTAACCGATTTACGAACATTCTGTGGTTCTCTAAATCAATAACATCTGGTGAATTAACATAGATTCTAGTTGTTTTAATATCGGAATGCGTTAATTGTTCCGATATTTTTTCAATTGAAGCACCACCTTCATGGGCGAGTGTACTAAATGTATGCCGCAATTTGTGTGGATGTAGATGAGCTAACTCTGGATGGCGGTGCTGAATTGAATTGATTCGGTAATTTAAATAGTCACTGTGCAGTGGTTGATTAAGACCACCACGGAAGTTAGTGTACGTGAAAACCAGTTGTTCTTCATCTTGCTCAACACCGATATCTGCTAGCTCTTCTTTCTGAAGTGCTTTCCATTCACGCAGCATGGAGAGAATGTCAGCAGGTAATTCCATTTTACTGAGCTTGTGACCCTTGGTATCTTTTTCTTCACCATACTTATCCAGCGCACGGATTAAGAAGAGGTAGCCTTCATCAAAATCAATATATTTCCATTTCAACGCGTAGGATTCACTTTTACGATCACCCATGTTCAAAGTTAACAGAAATAAGAGATAATCTTGTAGAATTAACTTACCACGCTCATAATCGGCTTTAGCTGCCGCTAACCAATCCAGTAATTCACCAGCGGTCAATGATTCGCCCGCTCGCTGACGTTTTCTTTTGAGGCGGTCTTTCTTGGGTGCATTGATTAAACGAAGGGGCTTTTCAAGTCGACTATATTCGATATAATCCATCACTTCAGCTAATTCAAACATTTGGCGGACATAACTTTTTAGTGTACGAACATTCGCATACTTTTCTGACAACAAAAGCATCTCATTAATGACGATACTCTTGTCTTCATTTAGCTCGTTGATGGAATAGTCACCAAACTTTGGTAATAAATGCTTCTTGAACAAGCTAGCAGTGTTATCGATGGTTGCTTTAGTTGGAATAACGTGAGTTCGTCCAGTTGAACCGGCAATATACATTGGCCAGAAGACTTGTACATAAAAATCATGAAAACTAATGTCGCCATTCATTCTTTTTACCGGGGCTTCTTTAGTACTCTTGGCTTCATCGATCACCATATTAACTTGGCGTTCTTTACGTCTTGCTTCTTTCAATGAATCAAACGTTTTTCGATAACGTGCAGTTTTAACACCCAATACTTTACGTACACTTTGGGGATAGAACACCTCCACTCGATAGTTACCTGCTGCTGTTTTCGTAATTGCCATAATTATTTACTCCTTTGAAGTTTCCAGTAATAACTAAGTGGAAGCCCAAGTAAAGTAAACGTAAGACTACAACTTGATTCTACCATCTTGGGCCACCTTAGTCATCCATTGATCTAAAGCAATGCGATCGTAGCGAACAGAACCGCCAACACTGATTTGTGGTAGTCCGAAAGCAATCCACTTGTCCAACGTATTATTAGAAACACGGAGATAATCGCACGCTTCTTTCTTCTTCAGGTAGCGTATAGTTAATTCGGCTTCATGCTTTACTTTGCTAACTTCTTCCAAAAGAAGTGAGTAGAGTTGGGAACGCAAATTTTCAAGCTGTTTATCACTGATATTGATTGTTAATTCATTATTAATAGGAATTCACCCCTTATTGTTAAAGTTGCTTAGAAAGCATAAATTTACGTTTTAGCATAGGTAGCTAATTTTATTTATTGAACTGACTACTAAAGGTCTGTTACCAGCAGACGCATAGGAATCTCACCTCTCCTCGTTACGTGGGAGCCTCGTGGAAGTATCATTATCCATCGCTAAGATTAATGCCGTACTTGGTAGGGGGTACATTTACTGGAATAGGGGGCGCTCGCTTAAAATAAGGTTATGGCGTCTGTTACAGTCATGCTAACTTAGGGATGTTTGTCTTTAGTAGTCATTATGTAGTTGTCAAAGAGCAAGAGGAGCGTATTATTTATGTCCTCACTATATAAAGATGAAAAAAACAGTAAATTTACAACCCAGAAATGAAAAAAGATTAGGTTCCTCACCTAATCTTTTACATTGACTGGATTATTGCTATTTATTTAGGTGCTGATCAACATTGAATTTATATATGACAACAATCAGGTGCTCCTTTAAGTCCTGATAATAGTCCTCGTTGAAGTAGCCATGACCATATTTGGCCTGCCTAATACAAAGGTAGTCAAATCGCATTAGTAAGTCTGCCATGGCAAATCTGTCACCATTCTGGGCGGCGCGAATAATTGGCACTAAATTGTCTTCTTTCAAAGTTATCCTCCAAGGTTAGTTATAAATTGACTGAGCAAGGTGTGTAATAATCTGATTTCGTTGCTTATTGACTGTCTGTTGACTGATACCAAGTAATTCTCCAATTTGAGCGTCCGATGCATCTTCAACATATTTCCAATATAAAATAAATTTTTGTCTACTTAAAAGTTCTGAAACAGCAAGTGCCAGGGCATCATTTTCTATGAAGTCTTCCATTTGCCAAACATCATTGAAAGACATTTTTTCAAGCATCTGTGGGGATTCAGCTTTTAAAAGATTTTCAATGATGAAATTCTCGTAAGGAATTACGGGAACTTTTTTCTTATCTATACGGTATAGCTCAAATGATTTACGCATGACTGATTGACGGATATAGTGGATAAAGATCTTAGTGACTTCAATTTCTGATTTCAATTTGGACCTCCCAAAATTATATGATAATTGCTAGAAACTCGTCCTACACTATATAAAGATGAAAAAAGTTCATAGAATACAACTAAGATTCAAACTTTATTAATTAAGTCATTTAAAATGCAACTCATTTGTTTGCTGCTCTCTCTAAAATCATGGTTTGACCAGATAACTAGAATTTCGGTAATGCCACCAGATAGAAATGAAACTCTAAAATCGTGTGATACATTTGTTTCCAAAATTATACGTTCTCTCATCAAATGCGTGATGTATGAGTATAAGTGCTCACGTAAGAAGTTTTCCATGTTATTTTTGATTAAGTGGTCAATTAATTCAGAGTGCCAATGCAGATAGTTGAAGAAATACTCATATAAATCTATTTGAGATTGCTTTTTTACTTTTTGTAGATGGCGAACCAAAACAAGAAATTGGCTGTTAAAATATTTTCTTAGCATATCTTCTTTTGACTCGAAGTTCCAATAAAAGGAAGATCGAGAAACTCCAGCTGATTTACACAGTTCCACAATACTAATTTGTCTAATTGGCTTCTCATTCAATAATTTAACGAGAGCAGCAAATAAAAAGTTTCTAGCAATTTCATTACCATTATTAACAGGAAATGTAAATTTAAGAGTATCCATTGTACATTCACCCCTCGAATGACCAATCAATATTAATCATGTAATAAATTAGTTACAGATCATTGTGAATAATATTAGCTGAAACCCAAGCAGTTTTAAAAAAAGTTATATAAAAAGCATTCTCAATTATTTGAAATAAATTTCACCGATTTTTGGTATTACAGACAATAACCTTTTTTATAGTTGATAAATGATGCTATAAATAATCTTAACCTTCGTTATCTTTTTTAGACCAACGTTGAGCAAATTAGGGTCTGTGAAAACAACCTAAATTAGCTTTTTTTTAAAATAAACATATAAATAACCAATAAAAAGCAGGATGCGGCTTTTTATCGGTAAGCAGTAAATAACTGAACGGCTTCAAAAATAATTTAATTCAAGTTATGATTGCCTCATCAAATAATTGGTGGGCGATTTTTATTGGATAAACCGGATATTGTTCAAATTAAAATGGATCCTTCTGGTTCTCAATCGCGATCTACTATGGCAACAAAAGCCCGGCAAATTAGGATTGACACTAATAAATCGGTCGTAGTTTACAATCAGATTAACAACTATATTTTGGAGGCAGTTTTAAAGGCGGTGTTCGCTGGTGATAATTGATCAACGACAGAATCAACAAGTCTTTTTAGTTTGTGGAAAAATTGATTTACGTCGGGGAATCGGTGGTCTAGTTAGCGTTATCTAGGGTCAATTTGATTTGGATCCATACAATTGCGTTTTATATTTATTCTGTGGAACCAGAAAAGACCGTTTTAAGTGCACTAGGCCCTGTCAAGTTGACAAATGAAATAATATAAAGTTGAATCTGTTTCTAAGCGGCTTC
>NZ_RHOW01000028.1 GCF_003946215.1 Lapidilactobacillus mulanensis | reverse complement strand
TTGAAATTGGTCATTTAATCATGCAAATAAGAGTTACTCATTTACACAAAATTCTTGACACTCTCATTAAGGTATGAGAATCAAGAGCGTTTCTTTAGTGTTTGTAGTGAAATATAAGCACATAAAGCTATGGAGGGAATGATTACGACTATGTCTTTTATTCGTTAAAGAACTTCTGAGTTAACTGGTTATCAGGAAGAGGCTCCTTGGAATTCTGAAATTGATGTTAATGTTGATTTCGTGATGGTCTATGGCAATGATCCAACATTATATGACCGGATTGGTGAATATCGCAAGCAAGGATATCGTGTTCATTTGATGACCGGAATGGCTTGGGGTAATTACCAGGATTATTTATATGGTAAGTGGGACGGTCGTTCGCACTGGTCAGAGGCACAAGTGCGTGCAGATGGGCAAATAGTTGGACATGGCAAGGACATTCCCTATATGGTTCCTACAGTATCATTTGCAGATTATATCAGTGAAAGTTTAAGGAAAGCGGTAGATGCAGGGGTCGAGGCAATTCATCTTGAGGAACCGGAATTCTGGGACTTTTCAGGATACTCGAAAGCCTTTCGAGATGAATATGCAATCTATTATCGTGAACCATGGCAGGATCCTCAGCAAGATATCGCGACACATTACAAGTGTGCACAACTTAAGGCATACCTCTATGCCCGAGCGATTAGGCGTGTTGCGGATTCCATTAAAGAATATTCATATCAGAAGTTTGGAAAGGCAGTGCGCGTATACATTCCAACGCATAGCTTAATTAATTATACTCAGTGGAAAATCATGAGTCCGGAAGGCCTGTTGAATGATATCCCATCTCTTGATGGATTCATTGCACAAGTATGGACGGGCACAAGTCGTACCCAAAATATGTATCGAGGCAAGTTGGCCGAACGGACATTTGAAACTGCTTATTGTGAGTTTTCCATCATGCAGGAATTAGTCAAGAAATCCAATAAACAAATGTGGTTTTTGGCAGATCCAATCGAAGACAATCCTCGATATGATTGGTCTGACTACCGGAAAAATTATTTTGAAACTGTAATTGCTTCGTTGCTCCATCCGGAAGTTCATCATTATGAAGTATGTCCTTGGCCGAATCGAGTGTTTAATGGTAAATATCCTAAGAATAATCGTTCAGATGATAAAGAAGTAGAGGATAAATCAAAACCAATTCCAGAAACCTATCGTACACAGCTTATTAATATGTTTCAAACATTATGTAACATGGATCAACCTGATTATCGTTTCGCTGAGAATAATGAAATTCATCTTGGCGTTGCATTAAGTGATACCGGGTTGTATCAGCGAAGTTATCCCCAGGGCGTTTTATCAGATTCGAAGGGTGATTTAAAAGAGACGTTTGATTTCTACTCATCTGATGCGTTTCCCATGTTTTATGGGTTGGCGTTACCACTGGTCAAGCATGGCATGCCAATCAGATGTGTTCAAATTGATAATGTGTTAAGAAGTTCGAATTACTTGAGTGATCTAAAATATTTAATATTAAGCTATGACTTTATGAAGCCACTTTCACCTGCTGTGAATAGTGAAATCGCAGCGTGGGTTCAAAATGGTGGCGTCTTAATTTATATTGGTGACAATCAGGATCCGTATAATCGGATTCCTGCGTGGTGGAATGATAATGGTAAAAGTCGGTATACGCCTCTCCAACATTTATTTGACGTTCTTGGAACAGGCTCCTTAACACCAGCCGTAAGTTCGGTTAGTAAGGGGAAAGTATACAGGTTAAATATGAATCCTGCAGAAATTTGCGAAAGCGCTAACGCTGAAAATGTATATTTAAATCTCGTTACCGACGCAATTAGTCGAAGTAATGATGCGTGGGAAAAAACTAATCGTTTCACACTTTACCGAGGACCATATGTTATCAGTGCTGTGATGGAAGAGAGTTTAGCAACCTCGACAGAATTGAAAGGTGATTTTGTAGATCTATTACAACCTGATTTTAACTATTTAAATCAGATCTCACTTCAACCAGGTCAAAACGCATTGCTTTTCGATCTGAATCGTATACAAAGCGAATCAGTTGAGATTATCGGAACGACCGGACGAATTTTAAGTCAAACTGCAACGCAAACAAAGCTGGTTTTTGAAATTAAAACCACGAAAAACGTTAACTCATACTTGGCACTAGCCAATGCGTCAACGATTTCAACAGTTAAAATTATTGATGATCAAGGTAATCTGGTTGCCAATGTAGTTCGAAAATATGATGGCATCGGTTATACGACCATTAATTATACCGGTACCGGATCAATGATAAGAATTAATATTTTAAAATAATCCTTCGGAGGAATTAGTCATGGATGTATTCAAAATCGATACGCGTCACGGGACAAGCAATACGTTTGAGTTATCTCGTGGAAATTGTTTTCCATTTACAGGTGTTCCATTTGGGATGAATTATTTTGCCATTGAAACTAATGATGATAATTGGTGGTTTCATCCAGAAGCTAAACATTATCGTGGCTTTAGAATAACTCATCAACCAACGATGTGGGCTGGAACAAAGGGTGATTTTTGTTCACTAAGAATTTTACCGGTCGGCAATGCGACGATTGGGTTGACAGATGTTGCCTATGATCCAGAGCAATCACAATTTCACCCTAATCAACTAGAAATTTTTCAGAAAAATGATCAACTGCGAACAACTGTCATTCCAACTGATTATGGATGCACGATGAATATTTCATCATCGCACCTTCAGAGCGGAATCGTGGTTAGTTTTCCAACTGATGGCGTAATTACAGACGTGAGTGAAGATGTGATTGAAGGTTACTCTTTACAGCTACATACACATGGCAGCGTCCCGTTAAAAATGTATTTTCATATTCGAAGTAATCATGCGATTACAAATGTAGAAGAAATCCAGCCTGGATTTACGCAAATCTTATTTCAAGAAGCGGGAGCGGTTCATCTTGGAATTGGGACATCCTTTATTTCCGAGGAATATGCACGAAAAAATGTGCCGGTCGGCGAAGATGAGGTGTTGCTAGCTGACGTTACGGCACGATGGCAAGAAAAACTCAATAAAATTGAAGTCTCGGATCATGATCCAAAAAAGGTGCAGACATTTTATCAGAACATGTATCGAGCATTTTTGTATCCCCAAAGATTATATGAAATGGATGAGCAAGGAAATCCTGTACATCGCGATATGTACGCTGACCAGGTTAAACCAGGATATCTGTATATGAACAATGGTTTTTGGGATACCGCGCGAACAGTTTACCCATTGTATTCGTTGATTGAAGTGGATGAGTACCAGAAAATTCTCGAGGGTTTTCTGAACAGCTATCGTGAGAGTGGATACTTGCCTAAGTGGCTGTCACCTGAGGATTCTGGTGGAATGCCCGGTAACTGGATCGATGCCGTCATTGCTGATGCGTCAATCAAGGGAATTCGTCGTGATTTAATGCCTGAATTCTTGAAAGGAATGATTCATTCTGCGGAAGTTCAGGATCCCAATCGTTCTCGTGGGCGTTCGTACTGCCAAGAATACTTGGAGAATCAATACGTACCTGCAGATTTAAATGAGTCTGTGAATCACACACTCGATTATAGTTACAGTGACTATTGTATTTCGGTTGTTGCTGATAGCTTAAACGATAAGACTACTAGTAGCAAGTATGGTGAGCGTGCATTTTGGTATCAGAATTTATTTTCAAAGAACGACGGATTTATGGTTGCACGAGATCGTGCTGGAAAGTTTAATCAGAATTTTAGCCCTACTTCTTGGGGTGGCGATTATACGGAAGGCGCATCTTGGCAGTCAACTTTTGCCGTTCCACACGATATTCAAGGTTTGATCAATTTATATGGTGGCCCTGAAAAGTTTGAAAAAACAATCGTTAAGCTTGGCAATACGACACCAAGTTACACTGTTGAAGGGTACGGTCACGTGATTCATGAGATGGCTGAGATGGAAGTGAATGGGTTTGGCCAGATTAATGTTGGGAATCAACCAAGTTTTCACTTGCCATATCTGTATACATTTATTAAGAAGTCATACTACGCACAGCCGTTGCTAAAGCAAGCATTGACCCGACTATTTAATGCCGGCTGGCAAGGTTATCCTGGTGATGAAGATAATGGTAGTATGTCGTCGTGGTATATTTTTAATTCATTAGGATTTTATCCATTTTGTCCTGGATCTGGCGAGTATTTAATTGGGATGCCAATATTTGATCATGCAACGATTCATTTATCAAATGGGAAATCTTTAAACGTGACAACTGAATCAAATTATCCTCAGCAACAGTTTATCGACAGTATTACCGTGGATGCACAAGCTTATAGAAAATGTTTTATTCAGCACAGTGAATTAATTCAAGGCATGAATTTTACCTTCAATCTAGGAATGGTGCCTAATCCTGAATGTTTTAATTATCAAGAAATGCCTTTTAGTTTAACAACAAATTAATTTAAGAAGCGATTTTGATTCATGACTAATAATCGAATTCCATCAGTTCCATTGGTTGTGCACGACCCCTATTTTTCAATTTGGTCACCAGCTGATCATTTAAATGATCAAGAAACGTTGAGTTGGACTGGAAAGTCAATGCCAATCAATGGACTGATCACAATTGATGATAATATTTATAATTTTCTCGGCCGAGATGAGCGCCATGAGAACCTAAAACAACAAGATTGTAAAATCACTATGACGCAGACTGTGGTGACCTTTGCCAACGAACAGGTAAAGCTGACGGTAACCTTTGCGCAACATTTTGATTTAGCAGATTTGCAAAGTATTTCTGAACCCATTACTTATCTCAAGCTGCATGTTGAGGTTCTTGATAAAATTGAGCATCAGATTAATGTACAGCTTAAGTTTGATGGGCATGTAACATATGAATCCTTGACTGATAACCGGCTTGTTACCAAAGAATTGCTCGTAAATGACACCCAAGAAGTATTTATCGGTAAAGCACGCCAAACGCCATTAAATTCATCCGGCGATCTGATCAATATCGATTGGGGATATTTATATTTAGCGACCAATGATGAAGAAAATAAAAAGGTATCCGCATATCAAAATTGGAATGAACAAGGTTTACAGGCTAGTTTTGATTTATCGACTGCAACTAAAAACGATGCAAGGTTACTGATTGCTTATGATGATTTACAATCTATCAATTACTTCGGCCACGCACAGAATGCGTATTGGAAGGAAGAACAGCCATCATTGAGTGCGCTTCTTGACTTAAGATTAGGCGAATTTGAAGAAATTTTAGTTGATTGTAATCAGATCGACGAAAAAATTGCCAATCAAGCGCGCAAAGTTGGTGGCGATGATTATGAGCTAATTTGTGCGACTGCTTATCGTCAAGCAATTGCAGCCCACAAGTTAATTAAAAATGAAAACGGAGATGTCGTATTTTTATCAAAAGAATGTAATTCCAATGGCTGTATTGGGACAGTTGATGTTAGCTATCCATCAATTCCTTTGTTTTTAGCATTTCAGCCGAAATTGATTGAGGGTATGTTGCGTCCAATCTATCGTTTTGCTAAATTACCGGTTTGGCCATTTGATTATGCTCCACACGATGTTGGTCGTTATCCATATGCCACAGGACAAGTTTATGGGATGAATAATTCAAAACAACTGGATGATAGTACCGCTATTCGTGAGTATGACACTGTCGGTATGTTTTACGAGTTCCCTGCAAGTACGGATTTATATAAGCATGAATACCAGATGCCCGTCGAGGAATGTGGGGATATGATCATCATGGCCAGCACCACATCTTTGTTGTTGCATGATGGATTTCTAGAAGAAAATTATGAGCAATTAATTAAATGGAGTCATTTTTTGATTGAGAATGGTCAGGATCCGGATAATCAGTTATGCACGGATGACTTTGCCGGTCATTTGGCACACAATGTTAATTTATCATTAAAGGCAATCGTGGCGCTTGGCGCATTAGGTAAGGCACTGAAAGAAACAAAATATGTTGCTAAAGGTGAGGAACTATCACAAAAGGCACATGAAATGGCATTGATTTGGGAACAAACAGCTCAGTCAGAAACCGATACACGACTAGCGTTTGATCAAGCCGATACTTGGTCATTGAAATATAACTTAATCTGGGATGAAGTGTTAGGCTTACATTTATTTAGTTCAACCGTTGCTGAATCTGAAATCAACCGATATCTTAGTGAACTTAACGAATATGGTGCTCCATTGGATTCCCGTGCTAGTTATACTAAAGTCGATTGGTTAATGTGGGTCGCTTCATTAACGTCAGGAGAGAGCGCACTAGAGCCAATTTCAAAAACTGTCGTGAAGTTTTTGAATGAAACAACCGATAGACAACCATTTTCTGATTGGTATGAGACTAAGACGGGTAAGATGGTAGCATTCAAAAATCGCACAGTTATTGGCGGGGTTTTTATGCCACTGCTAAAATCTCTTGAACGGTATGTAAAATAGTGAAAATTCAAGTGCTCAGGAAGTATTTGTAAAAAAACCATGAGCTGCATTTAAGTTATTAGATGCGGCTTTTTGAATGTAAACAAAGTTATTAATCCCACTAAAGATGGGTGAATTAAATATTTTCAGATGTTAGTTGATGACTTTGCAGTATTGTGTATCTTGTTTTCAAGAAGTATTGACAGAAGGTTTTGGAACTCCAAAATATCATCTAATCGGAGGCTTTTCTAAATGTTATCGAACTTTACAATTTCTGCATTCGCAGATGAAATTTCACCAGATTTAAAGAAACAAGTTGAAACTTTGCGAGCTAATGGGATTAGCCACATGGAATTACGTGGAATTGACGGTAAAAATGTAAGCGAATTTACCGCTGATCAAGCGCAAGAGTATAAAAAATATCTCGATGCTTCTGGTATTAAAGTTTCTAGTTTAGGATCACCAATTGGCAAGATCAAGATTGATGACGATTTTGCGCCACAACTAGAATTATTTAAACATGTTCTCGAAATTGCACAAATTTTTGAGGTGCCTTATATTCGCATGTTTAGTTTCTTCATCGACAAAGACAAGAACGCAGACGATTATCGAGATGAGGTGATCAATCGCTGGCGTCAATATATGGAGGCAGCTGAGGCTTATCCACAAATCACCTTGTTGCATGAGAATGAAAAGGAAATCTTCGGCGATACACCAGAGCGTTGCTTGACACTATTACAAGCGATCAATAGTCCACAATTGCGTATGGCTTTTGATCCGGCTAACTTTGTTCAGTGTGATGTTGAAACCTATCCGCATGCATATGATTTACTGAAGGATTATGTCAGCTATGTCCATATTAAAGATGCTAAGTTTGAAGATCACGAAGTTTATCCTGCTGGATTTGGTGATGGTCATGTTGCTGAAATCTTGACTAGTTTGGCAAATCGCGGATTTGAAGGTTATTTATCGATCGAACCTCATTTGGGTGATTTCAAAGGCTTCTCACAATTAGAGCTAGGGAATAAGCATCTGCAGACTAACCCCAAAGATGGTGCCGAAATTTTTGATGTTGCGGCTGCAGCTTTAAAAAAGATATTGGAACCTAAATACGAGTGGAAATAGTAAGGGAGTTCTGAAGCAATGAAGCAGTTAAAATTTGGGATTATTGGTATTGGTAACATGGGCTCAGGACATGCGCTTTCAATTATGGCAGGCAAAGTTCCAGAGCTCAATCTGGTGGCGGTTGCCGATCGTCGCGAGACTCGTCGACAGTGGGCTCAGGACAACTTACCAAATGTAAAGATTTTTAACGAAGGCACTGACTTGATCAATAGTGGTCTCTGTGATGCCTTGATTATCGCAACACCACATTATCAACATCCGGTGTTAGCACAAGAAGCTTTTGCTAAAAAAATCAACGTTATTTCCGAAAAGCCAGCTGGCGTTTATACGAAGCAAGTTCGTGAGATGAATGAAGCTGCAGAAAAATCTGGTGTGACTTTCGGAGTGATGTTTAACCAACGTACCAATTCTGTTTATCGCAAAATGCGCGAATTAGTTCAGAACGGTGAGCTTGGCGAAATTATGCGGGTCAATTGGATCATCACAGATTGGTTCCGCACCCAGTCTTATTATGATTCCGGCGATTGGCGGGGTACTTGGGCCGGTGAAGGCGGGGGTGTTCTGTTGAATCAATGTCCTCACCAATTGGATCTATTGCAGTGGATCTGTGGAATGCCTAATGAAATTCAGGCATTTGCGCTGACTGGTCATTGGCATGATATCGAAGTTGAGGATGATGTGACTGCCTATCTGAAATACCCGAATGGTGCGACTGGCGTCTTTATCACTTCTACTGGGGACTATCCTGGAACGAATCGGTTCGAAGTTAGCTTAGAAAAAGGCAAGCTGATTTGTGAGAACGATAAGCTGACCCTGTACAAATTGGATGACAGTATTCGAACAATTTGCAAAACTTCGAAAGAAGGATTTGCACGCCCAGAAGTTTATGTCGAAGAGGTCGAAACAGACGGTGAAAATCCACAACATGTTGGGATTTTACGTAATTTTGCGCGGCACATTCTAATCGGTGAGCCGTTGATCGCGCGCGGTGAAGAGGGCATCAATGGACTGACTGTTTCCAACATGATTCACTTATCATCTTGGCTGAAACGTCCAGTGAGTCTGCCAATCGATGAAGATTTATTTTTATCGGAACTAAACAAACGCCGTGCCGGTTCAAAGGCGAAAAAAGAAACAGGTACAGACACAACTGCAAATTTAAGTGGGACGTATTAAGGAGCAAGGATAAATGCTTAGAGTTGGGATCATTGGTTTAGGAACAATTTCTGCCGTTCATTTAGCTGTCATTAGAAAATCCGCGCAGGCCGAATTAGTTGCAGCATGTGACATCGATGCAAGTAAAGCTGCTGATGCTCCTGATTGCCATTTTTATCAGGATGTCGAGGAAATGTTAAGCCAAGAGAAGCTTGATGTCGTTCATTTATGCTTACCACATTATTTGCATGTGCCAATGGCGTTGTTGGCGAACCGTTATCATTGTCATGTACTCACTGAGAAACCTCTTGGATTATCAGTTGCAGATGGTGAACGTTTAGTACATCCTGAGAATCCAGAATATAAAATCGCTGTTTGCTTTCAAAATCGATTTAATCAGACGACGATTAAACTACAAAACATTCTTGCTGAAACGCAGGCTCATGTGATTGGTGGTAAAGGATTAGTCATCTGGAATCGTGGTCAGGATTATTACGATGCCTCTCCTTGGCGTGGGACGATTGTAGGGTCTGGGGGTACTTTGAGTAATCAATCCATTCATACCATTGATCTGTTGCAATTATTTTGCGGGCCGTTTGTAGATTGTCGCGCCCAACTATTGCATTTAACTGACATGAAGATCGAAGTTGAAGATAGTTCTGTGGCAAATCTACATTTCCAAAACAATGTGCGTGCCTATTTTAATTCAACCAATTCATACGTCACTGATTCTTCGGTCGAGTTAGAAATTGTAACGACTGATTCCAAGTTTGAGATTCGCGATGGCGAGTTGACGGAGACTCTTAAAGACGGTGAATGCAGATTATTAGCCAGTGACATGCCAAATACGGAGTTCAAATCTTATTATGGTTCCAGCCACGGTCGACTGATCGAAGCCTTCTATCAATCTATTCTTGAAAATACCTCCGATTACATTTCTGTTCCAGAAGCGTTGAAATCATTGGCAATTATCGATGCCATGGTTCAGTCTTCGGAGGACAAAGACACAGTCAATGTGACCAGATAGCGTAGAATAAGAACGTGTATTAAAAGAATACTTCTGAACACAGATCCCTAATCATTGAGTTTAACCCCGAAACGTGGTATAACTTTATAAGTTAAATTTAGTTGATGGGGGAATCGTTAATTCATGGCAGAAGAGACAGAAACGGCACCAAATTCTGAATTTAGTGTTGGTGAGAAGATTAGTATTCGTAAAAGCCAGGAAGTGCCTCTGAGTTTTAAAGGCACGATCACGAAGCTTTACGAGAATTCTGCATTGGTTTCAATCGATTCATACGAAGATAAATATGAAGAAGTTGCTGCTGACTTGCAAAATAAAACAGTCGTTGGATTTAAACACATTCGTCCTGTTGATAAAAAAGCGCCAACTACTCAACCTGAATAGTTAATGACGGAAAATAAAAAAGTTGAAGCGTAATTGCTTCAACTTTTTTTGTGCCTAAATAAATTTGGAAATTGATTCAATAATCTAACTTACTTGTTTGCAAGAACTGATGAAAACGTAGAATATCATCATCAGACAAGTGACCTAAACTTTGATGTAGCGTATTGAGTGGCAACCAAACTGGGTTTGAATAGGTATCGATCCATGATGGGCGCGTTAAACCGCTTCGTTGCCAATCGGTCACTTCAAAATACTTGTGCTTTACTTGTGGTGATTTCTTTTGATATTTTGATGTAATTTTGTAAACCAAAACTTGTTTTTCGTCAATTGCGACAACTAGAACTGGTCTGACTTTACCAACTTGTTTATCTGTGTACACCATGAAATGGGTCGTTAAATCATTCGGCTTCATCATCGAACCACGCCTCAATATCTTTTTGATCAGTTAAGTGTTGAGGGTTTTGCGAGCGAGCAATTTCACTGATTTCTTTGGTTGCAAGCTCAACTGCCTGCTTTTTTAACTGTAAATATTCGATATAATCTTTCTTAGAAATCGCAATTACACCAGAATTTGGTCCATCTTTTTCAGACGCAATGGTTATTTCTACCGGTTTATTTTGAGCGAGAATTTCTTTGAGAATCGCACTTTGATTCTTGCGGAAATTAGTTGGTGAATAGACGTCGATTGCGGTCATCATAAGCGCCTCCTTTGAATACGTTTATTATGACACGATTGCGTACTTTATACAAACTTTATGATGTACGCGATGCTTTTAAAAAAATCATTTCAAGTTTGTCGTCTCGGACACAAAAAATCACAACAAAATTCCGAGGTTAGGGGAATCTTGCTGTGACTTCTGGTGGTGTTTAAATGTTCACTTAAGCTTGAAAGTCTTCTAAAGTCTTGCTAAATGGAACGAGGTCGAATGAATCATAAGTCTGGTTAAATTCATCGATTTCTGTCTGACTGAATTTCTTAGGATCGAGTTTCAGTTGTTCAACGGGAATAGGGCGCTCATCTGCAATTTTAACGTCGATGACGACTGGTTCAGTTGCGGTCTTGGCAAAGTTGAAGGCCTCGACTAATTCGTCGTGGTTCGTCACTTTAAAGCCTTTAACGCCATAGCCTTCTGCAACCTTGGCAAAATCGACGGATTGGATATCGACACCATAATGACTTTGTTTCGTGTCATCTTGCTCAGCTTTGATGAATCCGAACGAATCGTTACTTAAGACGACGTTGATGACAGGCAAATGATATTTAGCCATGGTCACCAAATCTTGTGCCACCATGGTAAAGCCGCCGTCACCACTGATGGTGAAAACTTGACGTTCTGGAAAACTCAATTGTGCTGCAAGGCCACCTGGTAAAGCGTAACCCATGGTCGCAAACCAACCAGAAGTGGTGAAACTTTGTTTAGGATTCATGTCTAAGAAACGCAAGCTGTCGATCGTCACGTTACCAACGTCGATCAAGAATGCGGCATCTTTTTTAGCAATGCGATTGATTTCTTTGAAGATCGGCTCAACGCGCATTGGTGTCTTGGTCGATTGGCCCATTTTGTCGATCCAATCATGCCAATTTTTATTGTTAGCGAGATTAGCTTGATACCATTTCGATGCGGGTTGTTTTTCACCCTTGGCAATTAACCCGGTCAAGGTTGCTTTAACATCTGCCAAAACAGGGAAGTCCACGTGATGACGCTTGCCAAACTTGCTTGAGTCAATGTCGACTTGAACAAATTTAGCAGCCGGATTGAAGAAGTAGCCCGCAAATGGAAAGTCGCTCCCCATGAACAAAATTAAATCAGCAACTGCCAAGGCTTCGATGGCCGGTTTGGTGGCAACGCGGCCTGCAGAAGCTAAGTACGCAGGGTTGCTGTCTGGCACGATGCTCTTTGCTAAAGCAGAAGAAGTAATTGGCAGTTGATACATTTCTGCAAACTTCTGAACTTCCTCAGAAGCACCGCGCGTGCCTTGGCCAATATAGATGATCGGACGTTTGGCGTCTTTAAGTAAACGCAAAATCTCATCGATATCTTTGTCGGCGGGTTGGGGAAGATTGACACGATAATTAGCGGCTGTCGATTCAAACGTGTCGGGAATATCTTGCCAGCCTAAATCAACGGGGATAGTCACAACAGCGACACCTTTTTCTTTATAAGCGTGGCGAATGGCTTGGTCGACAACACTTGGCAATTGTTCAGCTGTCATAACTGTTCGATTGTAAACAGAAACGTCGGTAAACATTGGATTCTCATTCATCTCTTGGAAATAATCCGAGTTCATTGTGGCCGTTCCAACTTGACCGATCAAAGCGAGGACAGGGACGTGATCCATTTTTGCGTCGTAAAGGCCATTAAACAAATGAGTTGCGCCAGGTCCAGCTGAACCGAAAGTCACACCTAATTTACCAGTCACTTTTGCGTCAGCGGAAGCGGCGATGGCGCCAACTTCTTCGTGACGAACTTGAATATATTTGATTTTCTCGCGCTCAGTGAAAAACGCGTCCATGGATGAATTAAATGAACCACCAGGAATGCCGTATAGATGATCAACACCCCAGTCTTCAAGAACTTTTGCCATTGCAATACCAGATTTAATTGTTTTTGTCATTATCGAAACCTCCAGCTAATAATTTCTTACATAAAGTAAGTATAAGCGGTTCAAGTTGATAAATGCAAACGATTTTACTCGACAACTATGATATTGGAAAAATTTCGCAAAATTGCCAAATAAAATAAAAAAATTCGTCGTGTTTTGCGTAACTAATAGTGGGCAAGCAATTATGAGGAGGTCAACATGAAAATTTATGCGCTGAAGATGAAATACGAGTTACATCAAACGACTTTTTACGGGTGGTTGCGTGATCAAGGGCTTATTGTCAAAGAACAGACAGGTTATGTTGTTGGTCCAAATGGGGCGGACATGATGGAAACGCTGACGGATTATTTCCTGGATTCAAACGGCGAGATTGCCAAGCGAACACAGGTGGGTGTGATCCAGTCTCAAGTCCAGACGTTATTGGCGATGTATCTTGATTCAGGGCTGCCAAAGCTTTATGCACCATCCAAAAAAGATGACAAGAAAGTTCAATTAGAAAGCTTAGCAGCCGATTTGAATCGCGTGGATCAGCGCGTCGTTATTTTAGAAAAACAAATCTTGATTTTGATCAATCAATTAGCGACGACGGAAGTACACGCATAGTCTCATTGAATGCTCTTTTTGAATCGGTAATTTTTTAGCTGGTCTCGTGCAGTGATAGTCGATTTCGGCTATAATGAAAGGATATTATTGTCTTTTCAAACACGAGGAGTGAAAGCATGGCAGACTTTGCAGAATTAACCTACCAACGACCAAATTATGAATCAATTAAAAGTGAATATGACCAATTATTGGCGGCATTAAACGGTGCCGATGATCCATTGACGGCGACGCAAGCTGCATTGGCAATCAGTAAATTGAACGAGCAATTTAGTTCTCAACAAATGTTGTCTATGATTCGTCACAGTGTGAATACGTTGGATGCTTTCTATGAAGGCGAGAATGATTATTGGGATGAGAATGAGCCCAAGTATGATGAGCTGACCGCCAAATATTATCAGGCATTGATTTCATCGCCATTTCAAGAGGCGCTTCATCGTGTGTTACCGGCGCCACTTTTTAAAATCGCAGCCAACCAAGTTAAAACTTTTTCCAGTGAAAATATTCCCTTGATGCAGCGGGAAAATAAATTGATCAGTCGTTATTCGAAACTGATTGCTTCGGCACAAATCGAGTTTAATGGTGAAACCTATACACTGCCACAATTAGGAAAATTCAGTAGCGATCCTGATCGCCAATTGCGCAAAGCGGCTAGTCTGGCAGTGGCAAAATGGTATGCGGATCACGGTGCAGAATTCGATGATATTTATGATCAGTTGGTTAAGATCCGCACGCAAATCGCGCACCAACTTGGCTATCGTGATTACGCGCAGATGAGTTTGGATGCGCGGGATCGCTTCGATTATGATGATCAAGACATTGCCAATTATCGCGAACAAATCTTGAAACAAGTGGTGCCTGTCGCGACTGAAATTCATGAGCGTCAACGCCAACGTTTAGGTCTAGATAAACTGGAATTTTTCGACGAAGGGTTTACGTTTCCTAGCGGGAATGCGGTTCCTGAGGGAACTTCCGATGAATTAGTGGCGAAGGCAAACGACTTTTATCATGAACTATCTCCAGAAACGGGACGCTTCTTCCAAATGATGGTCGATGATCATAATCTCGATCTATTGAGCCATCATGGCAAAGAAAGTGGTGGCTATTGCGAATATTTACCTGCGTTCAATACGCCTTTTATTTTTGCAAACTTCAATGGTACTTCTGGTGATGTAGATGTCTTAACTCATGAGACTGGTCATGCTTTTCAAGCGTACCAAGCACGCGACACCAACGCGTGGGAATGTATTTTCCCCACGACAGAAGCTGCCGAAATTTTCTCCATGAGCATGGAATTTATTGCTTATCCGTGGATCGATAAATTTTTCGGTAAACAAACGGCTAAATATGAATATGATCATTTATCTAGTGCGCTTATTTTCCTACCTTATGGCGCGCTAGTCGATCATTTCCAAACAGAAGTGTACACACACCCAGAGTTGACACCGAAGCAACGTAAGGCAACTTGGCGTCGTTTAGAGAGGCTTTATTTACCTGACCGCGATTACACAGAAGTTCCGGAACTTGAAGAGGGGATTTTCTGGTATCGTCAAGGCCATATTTTTGAGGTGCCATTTTATTATATTGATTACACGCTAGCACAGGTTGTGGCGTTTGAATTCTGGCAACGATTCAATATTGATCGCGATCCCCAGGCCTGGTCAGATTATCTCGCTATGGCACAAGCAGGTGGTAAGAAGTCGTTTATCGAATTGATCGAACTTGGTCATTTGCAGAGCCCATTTGCCGAAGGAACAATTGAACATGTTGTTGAGCAAATTAAAACAAAATTAGCGGCAACTTCCGAAGCTGATTTACAATAATTAAGATTATCAAAGGAGTTTATCTTTGGCTAAATTAGTTTTGGTTCGTCACGGCGAGAGTACCGCTAATGCAGAAAATATTTATACAGGTTGGACCGACGTGGATCTGACGACTCGTGGAATTCAACAGGCTCATGAAGTGGCTCGACTTTTACAGGGGATTATATTTTATCCGACGGCTGTGCATACGTCAGTTTTGATTCGAGCAATCAAAACCGCCAATATCATTTGTGAGGATCTTAATTGGCTTTATTTGCCGATCACCAAAACCTGGCGATTAAATGAGCGTCATTATGGGGCATTGCGCGGTCACAATAAAGACGATTCGCGCAAAGAATATGGCGAGCATCAAGTGGCTTTGTGGCGCCGTAGCTTCACGGCTATTCCACCGTTGTTAGCAAAACGTGATCATGATCGTCGATATGCAAATATCGATCCGTTTTGTGTGCCATTGGGCGAAAGCTTGGCGATGGCCAGCAAGCGTGTGTTGCCGTATTTTCAGGATAAAATTGCACCCGCATTATTGGATGGGCACGATCAATTAGTGGTTGCGCATGGCAGCACGTTACGCGCGCTGATCAAATATTTAGAAGCAATTCCCGATGATCAAATCGATGGCGTCGAAGTTGAAAATGGTCAGCCAATCGTGTATGAGTATGATGAGCATCTGAAATTATTGAGGAAAGATATATTGTCGTGATTCTTTTTGAGATATTTATGAAGGCTTTATTTACGTGAGGTAGGATTTAGCTTGGCCCCCTTCAGAACGTTGCAGAAAATAGTTGTGCCTCGCCGTGAGGATGACTTTTAAAACACCTAACTGATTCTTGAAGGCTTTGTTTACGTGAGGGTGGATTTAGTTTGGTTCCGTCAAAACGCTCCAGAAAATAGTTGCGCCTCGCTGTTGGGATTGTGTTTAAAATTCCTAACTGATTCTTGAAGGCTTTGTTTACGTGAGGTAGGATTTAGTTTAGTTCCGTCAGAACGCTCCAGAAAAATGTTGCGCCTCGCTGTGGGGATGACTTCAAGCCTTTGCAAAATCGGCAAAGTCTTGAAGATCACCCTTGTTCTAGCGGGACTTGGGTTTGGCGTGTAACTGAATTATTGTGCACTTTATCCTAGACCATTTAAGAAATAGGTTGATCCCGCAAGAACAATTTCACTGCGAGGCGCAACTTTTTCTTCCGCGTTCTGACTAATCTCGGCGGGTTTATAGTGGTGACTCTAGTCAACGTCTAGTCCTGTGCGACTGGTTTGTACCGCAACCGTTTTTTATAGAAGCCGAAAGGCGGACTTGCTCATCATTCAGACTTTTAGTTCAACTGTTTAAAGTAAAGGCAACAATGTAAATCATTCTTGAGGAACCCTGTTATTCATATCCTAGCCTAAACGAAATAAGTTTAGGCAGAAGTTGCGGAAGAAAATAGTGGGATTGCAGTGGTAATTTTGTTAATGAGCGGTTTTTGCGAATTTACAAAATGGGAAAATGTGAGATCCGATGGTTTTCCGGAGCTCACATTTTAGGCGGAAGAATTTCCGGCCTTTGGAAATCCTGCAGCCGTCCCCACAGCAACCTCCCACTATTTTCTGGAGCAATTTCTGCCGAAGGTAGATTTGCTTTTACGTACTAGAAAGATATTTCAGTTTTTAATTGTCTGAAAGCTGTCCCCACAGCAACTTCCCGCTATTTTCTGGAGCTACTTCTGCTGAAGGTAGACAATTTTTGCAAAACAAAAGAAGCTCAAGAAAAGTGATTAACACTCTTCGGAGCTTCTTTTTAATAGTCAATTATTATAGCGCTAAGGCGCCCATTGGATCCCAAGGTTTGAGAACAACTGGCTTGTCATATTCGTCAGCTTCAACTTTTTGTTGTGCAGCTGAAAGATATTTACGGTTGATAACGACTTGATAAACATATTCGTCGAACCAAGAGTCGCTCATAATGAAGTAGCCCTTGAAGTTGCCAGCTTTTTCACCCCATGAGTTTTCAACCTTCCACTTAGTTGGCTTGCCGTTGACCAAATCAACACCAGTCAAGACCATAGCGTGAGTCATCAAGCTTTCGCCGTGATCCAAACGTTCCGCCTTCGTCATGGTCAGGTCAACGTCTAATAAATCGTCGCGTTGATAAACGTTGGTGTCCATGATACCTTCTTTTCGATCAGAAGATTTGCCAACATCAGAACCAAACCAAACTGTTTCGCCAGCTTGGAGTTGTTTAACAGCCAAGGCTTTGAAATCGTCGATCTTCAAGTTCAAATGACGAACTTGACGGCCGCCGACAACGTTACCCAATAAATCAACGGTGTAAAGATGATCGTAAGGCTTGTCTTCAGTAGGTGAGTTGATCAATGAAAGATAGTCTTCAAGATTCCAACCTACAAATTTGTTGAAGAAGCTTTGTGGTGTCAAATCTTTTTCGATGTGATATTGTTTGTCGTCATCTGTGTATTCCCAGTCGAATTTAACGGGTGGTTTGCCAAGCGCAAACACTAAAATACGGTAGACTTCGCTCAACATTGCTTCTTTAGCATCGCTAATTTCTACCTTAGATTTGCCAGCAGCAACTTGTTTGCGTAATTCAACGGCATCTTTACGCAACTTCGTATTTAAAGTTGCGTTTAATTCCATCGAGCGAGAACTGTTGTAAGTTTCAGGCATTACTGACTGAGGAACCAAGCCATATTTTTCGATCAAGGCACAAAGCATATCCCATTGGCCGCCATCTTGTTGAGGTGTAGCCATTAAGAAATCAACTTTGCGATCGCCGAGTGGCAAATCAGCAGTTGCAATGACGTTTTCATAGAAGAAGTTTGATTTTTCAAACTTGTCCCAGAAGTTCGTGTAGTTTTGTGATAATTCAAAACCTTTGATCTTGAATTGATCTTGTAATGGATGGCGCATCGTATTCAATGCGGCAAACATCCAGCAACGGCCAGATTGTTTCTGGTTCGCAACGGCACCGGTTTGAATTTCAACGGAGAAATTAGGGGTCATGGCAACATCAGAGGCGATGTTACGGCTAGAAGCTAAAATTCCGTTTTGAGCAACAGTGTTGGCAATTGCGTTTGATTTTGGTGATTGATCAAAGTTTTGAGCAAATTTTTCAACATTTGCAGTAGTAATTTCTTTACTCATAAATAAGCCTCCAAATTCTAATAGTTACAGTTAATATCGTAACTCTTTTCTGAAAAATAGTCTAATTATTTTTTAATAAAAATCGCACGTTATGAATAAAATGAATTTATCTGGGGGCTTGCAAGATTTCGACACCAGTTTCTTTACCAACGACGACTTGGCTGACGACATCCAAGAACAAACCGTGTTCAACAATGCCGGTCTGATGATCTAGCCAATCGCCAAGTAGGTGTGGGTGTTCGATCACGCCAATGTGCAGATCGATCACGAAATTCTTGTTGTGGGTGCGCATGCGCTCGCCGTTGGCATTCAAGCGATATTCGGGTTGTAAATTCTCAGCGGCTAATCGCTGGAAAAGTTTGTTACTGCCAAAAGGGATCACTTCAAGCGGCAATGGAAATGCGCCTAAATTCTGGACTAGCTTGCTTTGGTCGACGATCCAGACGTTACGTTTGGAATTCAGGGCGACGATTTTTTCTAAGAGATGCGCAGCACCGCCACCTTTGATGCCTTGGAAGTTCGCGTCGATCTCGTCGGCACCGTCGATCGTTAAATCTAGCGTAGGTGCGTCATTGATATCGATCATCTTAATGCCGAGCTCAGTGGCTTGTTGCGCAGTACGCGAGGAGGTGGCGACACCAGTGATGTGCAGATGTTCTTCTTTAACACGCTTAGCAATGGCTTCGACGAGAAAAAAGACGGTCGATCCTGTGCCAAGACCTAACATCATGCCATCTTCCACGAATTGTGCTGCCTGTTCAGCGGCGGCTTTTTTTAAGAGGCTAGCGTCCATTGACAATATCGTCTCCTTTAGGATTAAGGTAGTAGACATCGGCGTACTCAGGTTTCCGGCCGAACTCCATTTTCGCGTAGCTACATAATGGAATGATTTGTTTGCCATCTTGACGCGCTTTTTCGACCACTGCCAAAATTAATTGACTGGCGATACCTTGGCCGCGCAGTGAAGGATCGACGAAAGTGTGGTCGATCGCGTAAATATCTTGGCCGGTTGCTTCTTGAAAAGTGACCTCTGCAAGTAAGTTCTGTTGCGGATCCAACAAATAGAAACGTCCTGGTTCATATTGAAAATCCATTATCTTCATCCTTTCTTGACTCATCTGCTTATATTCTACCGTAGTTTGAGCTTGCCGACTATCAAAAGGGTGCCAACCGAGTAAAATAATCTTGTCCTGGCTGCTCAACTGTTCAAAGTGACGAGAATATGCTCAGTGGTTCTCTCATTAATTTTGTAAAAGTTGCAATCTTTCATTGCGATTATGATATAATCAACAAAAAATGGTCTAGGTCTGCAAATGAATTCATTACAACGTTCTTACCAACGAAATATTTCTTTAAGTCTCTGGTTACAAGTTTTCGCCAATTTTGGTATCGCCACCCTTTGGATTTTATATTTGACCCAACAAGGGATGAGCATGGTCGAAATTGGATTATTGGAATCTGTTCGGCAACTGACCAGTCTGATTTTTGAAGTGCCGTCAGGCGTTTTGGCTGATCGATTTTCTTACAAGTCTAATTTAATAATTAGTCGTGTGCTGGCGGCGAGCTCGGCGCTGTTGATGATTTATGCCACCAACTTCTGGGGCTTTGCGATCGCCATGATCGTGGCCGCCTTGAGTAGCAACTTCGAATCGGGGACAACTTCTGCCTTCTTGTTCAGTTCGTTAACGGCTTTAAAAAGGCAATCTGAATTTCTGCGCTACAATTCATGGATGTCTGGCGTGCTCGAAGTGACTGTCGCGCTGGGGCAAATGTGCGCAGGCTTTTTCGCACATCGGGGACTCGTGAAGACTTACTGGATTTCCTTAGCTTTCACAGCGGTGACCTTGATTTTGATCGGCTTCTTAAAAGAACCCGAGGATCGAGTGAAAGAAAAAGAACCACACACCAGTATTATCTCGATTCTCAAAAACGTTGGCGTTGCCTTCAAGCAGACGCCTTTATTATTGCGGTGGATGGTGCAGTACAGTTTCTTTCTCAGCTTATTATTGTTGTTTGATTTCTATTATCAATCTCAGATGAATGCTTTAAGCGGTTGGCTGATTTCGGTGATCATGTTAATTGGCACGCTGATTGATCTGCTAGGCGTCTGGATCGGCGCGCGACTGGGTAGCAGACACACGAGTTTGCAACTGCTGCCTTGGATCGTGTTGATGACTGGCGCAAGTCTGTTATTGGTCATTTTTAAAATCGACTGGCTCAATATTTTCATTTATACTTTTGCCAATGGATTGATGGCGGGTATCGATCCTGTTTTTGATAACGATATTCAGCAACGGATCCCGGCAAATGTTCGGGCAACCATGGGGTCAATTTCGTCGATGATCTATTCGGTCAGCGCCTTGATCGTGTTCCCAGCAATGGGTTGGTTGATCGATCAGTTCGGATTTATTCACAGTTTCATTGGACTTGGCGGTTTCATGCTGATCGGTGGTGTCGTGCTAGTGATCCGAAATAAAAGAATGAGTCGTGTGATCGGTGTTTAAGAAAATGTCGGTTCAATTTTTCGCCATTCTTCAGCGGTTACATTGTTAAATTCGGCTATTTGTAATAAACTATCTATATAATATGTGAGGAGGTTGATCATGATATGGATTGGAATCAATTGATTTCGTGGCAAAACCTCGCGAACTTGATCGATATTCTGGTTGTTTGGTTATTTATCTATCGACTGATCATGATCGTTCGTGGCACTAAAGCCGTTCAATTATTTAACGGGATCATTGTCATTGTCGCGATCAAAGCAATCAGTTATTATCTGAATCTACATACAGTTTCCTATATTGTGGACATGGTTATCAATTGGGGAGTTGTGGTGTTAGTCGTGATTTTTCAGCCGGAAATTCGGCGCGCGTTGGAACGAATCGGGCGCAGTCAATTTTTCGGTAGTAGTAGTCATCAAGCTCAAGAGGAGACCGATCATTTCATTAATGCGCTCGATAAAGCCATTCAGTACATGTCGAAGCGGCGGATCGGTGCGTTGATCAGTATTCAAATGAATACGGGACTTGAGGATTATATTGAAACCGGGATCGCACTGGATGCAGATGTGACCGGCGAATTATTGATCAACATTTTCATTCCCAATACACCATTGCATGATGGTGCGGTAATCATTCGCGATAATAAAATTGCCGTGGCTGCAGCTTACTTGCCGTTGTCTGAAAGTAACATGATCCCCAAAGAATTAGGGACGAGACACCGCGCGGCCGTCGGGATCAGTGAGGTCACGGATGCCTTGACGATCGTTGTTTCTGAAGAGACAGGTGAAGTGACGATCACTAAGAATAGTCAGCTGCTCCATGCACTCAGTCGTGACGACTATTTGAAATATTTACATGCCCATTTCGATAATGTCGAAGAACAGAAGAACTGGTTGCAGCAGGCACTCGCTTTTATCCAGAAAGGTGGGGCTAAAAAATGAAAGAATTCTTTAACCGACCTTGGGTATACCGGGTCCTTTCGTTGGGACTGGCTGCGTTGTTATTTGCTTGGGTGACTAGCCAGAACTTAGGCGCGACCCGTTCAAATAGTCAAACGCCGGAACAAACAGCCGTGGCGGACATCACGGAAACATTGAAAACGACCTTGCAAGTTGATTCCGATCAAGACACCTATTATGTCACCGGTTATCCGAAGCAAGTGTCGATTACGCTGGCAGGTCCAAGTGCTAATGTGATTGCGGCGCGAAATATGCGTAATTTCCGCGTCTACATCGATGTTCGCGATTTAAAAGTTGGCACTCACACTGTGAAAATCAAACAGACGGGTTTGAATCGGTCGCTGAAATATACCATCAAACCGGAAACGGTCAAAGTTAAAATTGCGACTCGTTCCGATAAGACTTTCCCAATCCAAGCTAATTATAAAACGAGTCGCATCGCGGAAGGTTATTTAACGGGAACGCCAAGCATTAGTCCTGCGACAGTGAGAGTTTCCGGTGCCAAAAGTGAAGTTTCTCGTGTATCCGAAGTTGTTGCGCAACTTGACATCAGCAACAATACGAAAGATAATTACGAGCAGGAAGTTTTGCTAGAAGCGCTAGATAAGAATGGTGATGCTGTTGATGTTCTGCTCACGCCACAAACGGTGCACGTTAGCTTGCCTGTATATTTACCGAGTAAGAAAGTGAAACTTAATTTTGAACAGAGTGGTAGTGGCGATGATGGTCGTGTTTATTCATTCGTTAGTTCTGTAACGCAAGTGACGCTATTTGCCCCGCAGAGTGTCTTGGATGACATCGGCAAATCGATCACGGTGCCTGTCAGTGTGAGCAAGGTAAATAGTAGTATTCAAAAGACGATCAAGATCTATAAACCAAACGGGGTCGTTGAGATCGATCCAAGTGCGGTGACAGTTAACATTCAAGTTACTCAAGTCAATGCTGAATCGAATAATACGACTAGTAGTTCATCTAGCAGGTCGACTTCATCATCTGAAGAAAGTTCCAGTGATGAAGATTCTGATTCAGACGAAAAGTCTAGTAGTTCTTCACAATCGTCTAGTTCGTCGACGAGTAAATCATCGTCAAGCAGTGATTCTGAATAAGCGGTAAGTAAGGAGAGATTTTTGATGGTAAAATATTTTGGTACAGATGGTGTTCGTGGTGTTGCCAATAAAGAGTTAACACCAGAGTTAGCCTTTAAGTTGGGCCGTGCCGGGGGGTATGTTTTAACACAGCATGCTGAAAAAGCTGCTGACCACGAGAACGCTGTACCACGTGTTTTAGTCGCTCGCGATACACGAGCTTCAGGTCAGTTACTCGAGTATTCTTTGGTTTCGGGATTATTGTCAGTTGGGATCGAAGTTTTGAAACTAGGTGTGATCACCACACCTGCTGTCGCTTATTTAGTAAAAGCACAGGGCGCCGATGCAGGGATCATGATTTCGGCCTCACACAATCCTGCTCAAGATAATGGCATTAAATTCTTCGGCCCTGATGGCTATAAGCTGTTGGACAGCGAAGAAGAAGAAATTGAAAAATATTTGGATACAACAGTCGATAATTTACCACGTCCAGCGGCTGAAGGCTTGGGAACAGTCGATGACTATCCAGAAGCTGCTCAGAAATATTTACAATTTATTGAGCAGACCGTTTCGGACGAACTAACAGATATTAAAGTCGTTTTAGATTCTGCGAATGGTGCCACGAGTAAACTCGTCAACCGCTTGTTTGCTGATTTGGATACTGATTTTCAAACGATCGCAACTTCACCTAATGGCTTGAATATCAACGATCACGTTGGTTCAACTCATCCAGAACAATTGGCTGCAAAAGTTGTTGAAACTGGCGCGGACGTTGGCTTGGCGTTTGATGGCGACGGTGACCGTTGTATTGCAGTTGATGAGCAAGGCAATATTATTGATGGCGATAAAATCATGTATATTCTTGGAACTTATTTCGCACAACGTGGCCGTTTGAAAAATGATACGGTTGTCACGACGGTAATGAGTAATATCGGCTTTTACAAAGCGCTTGAAAAAGCCGATTTGAAGTCAGTTCAAACTCAAGTTGGCGATCGTTATGTGGTCGAAGAAATGCGCGCTCATGATTATAATTTGGGTGGCGAGCAATCGGGCCATATTATCATCTTCGATTATCACAATACCGGTGATGGCATGCTGACTGGGATTCAATTATTGAACGTCATGAAGCAGACGGGTAAAAAGCTGTCTGAATTAGCAGCACCTGTTAAAACTTATCCACAGCGTTTGGTCAACATCAAAGTCAGTGACAAAAAACATTGGCGTGATCACGAAGCCATTGTCGCTGCAATCGATACTGTAGAAAAAGAAATGGCTGGTGACGGTCGTGTCTTAGTACGCCCTAGTGGTACGGAATCGTTGCTGCGTGTGATGGCAGAAGCACCAACCCAAGATTTGGTCGATCGTTATGTTGACCAAATTGCGGATGTCGTTCGCAACGAAATCGGCGTCGAATAAAAATCAAATCATTTATGAAGTCAGGCAGAAAATCTGTTTGGCTTTTTTTTGTGGCTTGTTAGGGGTGTTGTGGGAGTGGCGAGCAACCTTCTCAGACGGTTTGCAGAATTAGTTCAGTCTGAATAAAGAGGCTTAATTCACAATTGATTTTGGATATACCAATTATTGTAAAATAAATAGACCAATTTAATTAAATACTTGACAAACCCTTTTGATAATATTAAAATCGCAATTGTACCTATTTATTAAATCGTTCTATTGATATATACCAATTATGAAAAGGTGAATGTATATGTGCGGAATTGTAGGAATCGTTGGACAAAAAAATACGACCGAGATTTTACTTAAAGGTTTGGAGCGATTGGAGTATCGTGGCTATGATTCTGCGGGAATTTATGTGAATAATCAGAGCGGCAAAGATTATTTAGTTAAAACCGTCGGCAAAATTGCGGCACTGGAAGCTGAAGTTGCGCCGGAAGTTCAAGGCACGATCGGCATCGCTCACACGCGTTGGGCAACTCACGGTCAACCTAGCGTTGCGAATGCACATCCTCAATTTTCGACGTCGAAACGTTTTTACGTGGTGCACAATGGGGTGATCAACAATTATCGGGCGTTGCAGGATCAGTACTTGCCAGAAACAACTTTTGTCAGTCAAACGGATACTGAAGTAATCGTCCAAATGATTGCCAATTTTGTTGAAGAAGAACAGTTAGACACTGCGGCCGCTTTTCAAAAAACGTTGAAACTGTTAGACGGATCTTATGCTTTACTGTTGATCGATACACAACAACCGGACACGATTTTCGTCGGCAAGAACAAAAGTCCTTTGCTGATCGGTTGTGGTGCTGGTTTTAATTTGGTTACGTCCGACGCATTAGCGACTTTCGACCAGACGGATCAATATTTGGAATTGCGTGATCAAGAGATGGCGCAAGTTCAAGCCACGAGTGTTGTGATCAAAAATTTGAACGGCGAAATTCAGTCACGTGCGCGCACAACGATCAAGGTAGACGATTCCGATGTTTCAAAGGGAAGCTATCCCACATTCATGTTGAAAGAAATCGACGAGCAACCAGCGGTGATGCGTCGAATCAGCCAAGCTTATCTGAACGCAGACGGCGAGCCCCAAATTTCGTCTGAATTATTGCAGGCGTTAGCTCAAGCAGACCGATTATATTTTGTGGCCGCAGGAACGAGTTATCACGCGAGTTTAGTCGGTAAACGGCTGTTTGAAAAGTACACTGAAATTCCCACAGAAGTCGGTGTAGCCAGCGAGTTTGGTTATCATTGGCCGATTTTATCTCAACGACCATTCTTTATCTTCTTGTCGCAAAGTGGGGAAACCGCGGATAGCCGCCAAGTTTTGGTCGAAGCTAAAAGACGCGGGTTGCCCACGTTGTTGATTACCAATGCAGTCAATTCCACTTTAGCGCGCGAAGCCGACTATGTGCTAGCACTCCATGCTGGCCCAGAAATCGCAGTTGCATCCACGAAGGCTTACACTGCTCAAATTGCGGTTGAAGCTGTTTTAGCCAAAGCCTTGGGTGAATGGCGTGGAATCGATGCAGCACGCGAATTTGATCTTCAACAGCAATTAAGTTTAGCCGCGAATGGCATGGAAACACTCGTCTCGGATCATGAGACTTGGTCAAAAATTGCCGCTGAATATTTAACGGCTGTTTCCGACACGTTCTATTTGGGCCGTGGCATCGATTATGATGTGAGTTTGGAAGCAGCTCTGAAACTCAAGGAAATTTCTTACGTTCATACAGAAGGCTTTGCGGCTGGCGAATTGAAACATGGCACGATTGCCTTGATCGAGCCTGGCGTTTCCGTGATCGTCTTTATTACAGAAGAAACCACCGCAGCGCACACACGCAGTAATGTTCAAGAAGTGCGCGCTCGCGGTGCTAAGGTATTGATCATCGCCAGTCAGAATTGTCAGGAGCACACGGATCAAATGATTTTACCGGCGTTAACATCAGAACTAATGCCTTTACTCACTGGAGTTTGTGGGCAGTTGTTGGCTTATTATGCAACGCTTCAACGTGGTTTAAATGTGGACCAACCGCGCAACTTAGCAAAAAGTGTTACCGTCGAATAAACGATCGTTTGTGGCACTTCAATAAATCTAAATCAATTTTTCAAAAGCCATGACGAAATCTGTCTTGGCTTTTTTGGTGGCTTGTTAGTTTTTGTTGAATGATATTGGAGGCGGCGTCTCACTTGGGTGGTGGCATTAGTTCTGCTTGCTGAAAGATTCTGGTTGGGATTGTGGCTGGTCAAAAATACTGCGACGATTTTAGCGTGATTTTCAGGATTTTTCTATTTTCACTGTACTTTTTCAAACATTCCAGTAAAATGAAACTAAAGACGAACGCGTGGGAGAAATAAATGAAAACAGCTGTTTTAACAGATAGTGCTTCTTATTTGACACCGGCAGAGGCGAAAGCCATGAATGTGACGATGTTGCCGATCACCGTGATCTTTGGTGAAGAACAATATCTTGAAAATGTCAGCATTACTGGGCCGGAATTTTATCAACGTTTGCATGAAGAACCGCAGTTACCGACGACGGCTCAAATTACGATGCACCAAATGCAAGGTGCATTCGATGAATTGAGTGCGGCGGGCTATGACGAAGTGATCTGCATCAACTTATCGAGTGGGATCACCACGTTCTATGAAAATTTATGTGCCTATGCACCTTCAGTGACGAATATTAAAGTTTATCCGTTCGATTCACGCAAGGCGAGTGCCGGTGAAGCCGATTTAGTGCGTTACGCACAATATTTGGTTAATGAGGGTGAACATGCGGCAGAAATCATGCCTAAATTGCTCGATTTGCGGGCCACAATCGATTTGGATTTCATCGTGGATAACTTATCACATTTACTTAGAACCGGTCGCATATCGAACACCAGCGCCTTATTAGGCAATCTGTTACAAATGAAACCCATGTTGACCTTTGATGAAGATGGTAAATTAGTTGTCAAAGGCAAAGAGCGGACAATGCGTCGCGCATTCACGCATGCCTTGGCTGATTTCAAGGCCGCCCAAGAGCAGGCGGATTATCCGCTACAAGTAACGGTGATCGACGGGAATTCACCCGTTCAATCTCAGCAATGGGTCGACAAATTGCATGAAGAACAACCTGATTTAACCGTGATCCAAAGCCACATTGGCCCGACCATCGGTGTTCATGTCGGCGAAGGCATCATGGGTTTGTTGTGGTCGCGTGATTGGCGCAAAGAATTAGCAAAGGAAGGTTAGCCATGTTTAGTTATCGAGTGGATGATGACATTAGTCTAGCGATTTCGCGACGACAAGATGCCAAGAAAATATTTGAAGTGGTTGAAAAAGATGTCGACTATTTATCGAAATGGTTACCTTGGCCACGGTCATTAAAAACGGTCACGGATGAAGAAGATTCTCTCAAGTTGCTTTTGCTGCATTTTGGCCAAGGGGAGAGCTTGAATCTGGTTATTTGGTATCAGCATGAGATTGCCGGTTCGATCAGTTTCAATAAATTTGATCAAAAGAACCAAAGCTCTGAAATCGGTTATTGGCTTGCAGGAGATTTACAAGGTCATGGAATCATGCATCGTTGTGTCGAAGCGATGTTTACGATTGGTTTTACAGAATACGACTGTGAGAAAATTATGATCCGAGCTGCCACCGAAAATGGGCCTAGCAATCACGTGATCCAGAAAGCCGGGTTTCATTTCGATGGGGTTGAGCGTCGTGCTGAGAAACTCGAGCAAGGTTGGGTCGATTACAATTGTTATTCACTAAAGGTTGAAAGTTAATCTTCCAAGTGAATCCTCGTCATACGGGGATTTTTTCGTACAAAAATA
>NZ_RHOW01000027.1 GCF_003946215.1 Lapidilactobacillus mulanensis | reverse complement strand
CATAAGGGAGAGGCTTCCCTTTTTCAATTCCCAATAATTCATTTACACATAATTATTTAAACACTCTTTTGTTTTGCTTGAATTACCATATAAAAATTTGATGGATCTTGTTCTTCGTCGGAGTTGTTGAGAATAGTGTTATAGATAACTAGAACCTTGGTGCCGTCATCAATCCCGTCACGTACTTCCGATTTAGTGAATGTCATTGTTTCTTTGCCTGCGTAGAAGACGTTATTTTGATAGAACCAATCTTGATCGTCAGTTGTGGGAATACTTCGTGATGACGAAGCAGCCTTTTCGCTTGATTCTGCTTTTTTGGAGCTTGATTCTTTTTTGCTGTCGACTTTAGACGCTTTCTCAACGCTTGATTCGCTAGATTTTGCTGTAGAACTGTCGTTAGAGCTGCTACATGCTCCCAATGCTAGTGTTAGCCCAAACACTGCAGTTAATAATGCGACTTTCTTCATTTACCCATTCCTCCAATACCAGTTGTCTGGTATAATTTATTTTGTGATAAGCATTACCTGAGCCCTCATGCCAATGGGGGCTTTTTTCTGTTTTTTTCCTCTAAATCCAGTTCTGTGAAATAGTACCCGCCCAAGCCGATAAACTATAAGTATCTTGTCGGCCCGATTTATCACTATTTCGAATAAATTCACAATGCTTGAATAACGTTTGTAGCATAAACACATTAGCGTGGCCTTCAATATGATCATCTGTGCTTTTACTAGACACCAAGTGAAGTTTGTTTTTGACACCATACACTGTGTAATACCCATTTTACACGCATTGGTAACAAATCGCGAGAAAAATTATTCTTCACAAGAAGCGATATCAAATAGTTGCTCACGCTCATTATTGAGATATTGATTATTAATAATGGTCTCATAAATTGACTTAGTTTGAATCAAAGGTGAATGGAGCGGTGCGACGTTATTTCTGCATCTACTTGGCAACGCTGCTGCCATCGCCATAATTAATTTGATAGCCATCTTCGATATTAAAGATATACAGATTGAAGTGGATCTGATTGTCGCCGATCGATTGCGCGCGCATTTGCACGCCGCGAGCGACCAATTCGTTGCCGCGATAAATGGGTTTAACTTCGTAACGAACGTAGTGGGCCGAACTGGCCTTGAGATAAGTGGCAACGTCCATTTCGTGCGACAACATCAGGGGATTGTTGAGCGATTGGGTACCTGTAATTAGATTCTTAGGATTATTGTTTTCGCCGGAGAGTTGGAAACCGATCAGATGGCTGCGATTATATAGCCAACCATGCGCGGTCCGTTTATTTTTCCAACCGGTTGGATCCCAGGTTAATCCGGTGCGCTTCTCAGTCGGCATCAGCGTTTGGTTGAGGAGGGCGTTCGCATCCACCGCGCGATTCAGGCCATCGAGGTCGTTATAGGTTTCCCAAGCACCTTTAGCCGTAGAAAGTTCGCTGTTGGAAAAATTGGGATTATTTTGATCGACGGTAATTTCTTGCTCGGTGCCGTAATTCAGATTGGCTAAAGTTGCGGCGGTCGATGTCGCTGGTGTTGTACTTGGGGCCTTACTGGTTGTTGCGGGCGCTTTAGCAGTAGTGGTGGTTGTACTTGCTGCGTTAGTTTTAGTCAGTGAACTTAATTCCTCAGTCAGCCGATCGATGTCTTCTTCGGTTGAGGTGTTGTCAGATTGGATACGCTCAATTTCACTTTCGAGCGAATCATTGTCATCTTTTTGCTGATCGACTTGTTTCTTCTCGGCTTTATAACTCGTGACAATTTTCTGACGCGAGCTCATAATTTCTGCTTGCTTGGTGGTGTCGGCATTTTCCCCACAGGCTACAAGAATGAGTGGTAAGGCTAGCAGGTAAATGAGATTGGTTATTTTTTTATTTTTCATCGGTGATCACCTCAAAGCCTTTCTGTAACCCGCATTGATTGCTTCTTGCTCGGTGTTAAAATAGCGAGCGTTTGCCGAATTCATGTGGTAGCCGGCTTGCCCAGGGACGTGATAAATTTTCGAATTGATATTGCCGATGATCGTTCCTTGTTTGCCGGTCACGATATCGCCGTTATTTGTGGGCGCGCTCGTTGCGGGGGCTGAGGCTGCGGCAGCGGTGGCCGCAGCTTGCCTTGATGCCGCAGCAGTGGAGGCGCTCTGAGAATTGGCTAAACTCAACGCTTGCGCAGCTGCCTGACTCGAGGAGGCTGCCGCTGAACGACTGACGGCTTCTTCACTGGCGACACTGGCCTTGCTAGACGCTAATTCAGAAATACTAACGGCAGCCGCATCTTTCTCAGCGATACTGCTTTGAATCGTTGCTAGCGACTCCGAAGCGGCTTTTGCGGCCAGGTATTTCTTGGCGAGATCCGCGGAACGTTCCTTTTCATCCACTTTATCGGTGGAGACAGCCTGACGTTGCTTTTTCGTGATCGCCACGACTGTTTTAATTTCCGCACTGCTCGAAGTTGATTGGTTGGTGGCAGTTGCACCGATAATGCTGATCACGAATACGATCGCCGTGCCAATGATTAACTTTCCGAAACTGATCCCTTTGATTTCTGTGGGCTTTTTTCGATAAATATTGATCAATCGCCAAACGATCAATCCCATTCCCAAAAGAAATGAGACGATAAATAATAATATAAATAATACTGACATAAATTCCCCTCCGTTTTTCTCCCTATGAGATAAAAAAATTACCTACTAGTTATTTAAAAATAGCTGGCAGGTGCCCTGTGATACTTAAACCGTTGATAACGTAATTGCTGATTTTGTTATCTGATTTAATTTTACCGTAGTTGCTTCGTGAATAAAATAGGTAATCGCTCACAATATACAAATAATCCTGGCACAAATGATGGACCGTGCCATTTTTTTCGTTGCGTGTCAATTGAGCAGAAATATTGATTGGTGTTTCACCAAGATAGTAGGCTGAATATAGAGACAAATAAGGAGGAAAAAAGAGATGGTGTATGAATTACCTGAGTTAACTTATGGATACGGTGATCTGGATCCATTGATCGATGAGCAGACTATGCATTTGCATCATGATAAACATCACGCAACTTATGTGACTAAATTAAATGATGCCTTGAGTAAAGCGGGCGCTGCGCAAGACAAACCGTTGACGGAATTGTTGACGGATCTGGATCAATTACCAGAAGAAATTCGGATGGCTGTTCGCAACAATGGTGGGGGTCATTTGAATCATACCTTGTTATGGCAATGGATGACGCCAGAGAAACAAACGTCATTACCAAGTCAATTAGAAGCCGCGATCACGGATGCGTTTGGTAGCGTGGCCGATTTCAAGGATCAGTTCACCAAAGCCGGCATCGCACAATTCGGTTCAGGTTGGGCGTGGTTAGTAGTTGATGCTGAGGAAAAATTGAAAGTGGTTTCGACACCAAATCAGGATAATCCGATTTGTGATGACCTGCGTCCAATTTTAGGCGTCGATGTCTGGGAACACGCGTATTATTTGAACTATCAAAATCGCCGGCCAGATTATCTCGCCGCATTCTGGCAAGTGATCAACTGGCAATTTGTAGAAGAATGCTACTTGGATAAAGAAGGTAAATATCTACAACTGTAGGAAAAAATTCGTTAATATTTTAAGTGCATAATTAAGGCCTGACAGACGATTTTCCAGTCGTCTGTTTTTTTACTATGGGATAAAAAAACTCACTACTTTTTAAGAAAAGTAGTGAGTTTAGAGGTTCTCTGAAGCATGTCTTGGGATACTAGGGTTCGAACCTAGAAATTATGGATTCAGAGTCCACCGCCTTACCAATTTGGCTATATCCCAATGAATCAAATCACCCGTACGAGAATCGAACTCGTAACTCCACCTTGAGAGGGTGGCGTCTTAACCATTTGACCAACGGGCAATTAAATTATAAGCACAAGAAATAGTGTACCGTATCTGAAAATAATCGTCAAGTCATTTTTACAAAAAGTGTGACAGCAGCACGGTTCAAAAAGCGCTTGATACATGTGGCGGGTCGAACTTTCAATGCTTGTTGAGGAGCAATTCGTAAATCAGGGTGCCGATCAGTGTGATCACGGTTAAGAGGAGGCTCGCTAAAACCACGTAAATGAGCCAAGGCCAGTCGATCAGCTGATCTAAGATCCACAGCGAAATTGTGAGGACGACCAGCGATACAACTCGTTGGGTCGAGTTAAAGCGGAAATTATTCAAACGAAAACTCCACCAAATATAAACCACGGTCGGTCAGGTGCGAAGTGGTCAACCAAACGTCGGCAAATTTCTGGTTGTCGACCGTATCACGCGTCTGTTTGAATAATTGATCAATTTTTGCATATTGTTGTTCCACAAACTCATAATTCAGTCGTTCCACATGCAGGCGCATCTCAGGAAATAGCTGATGCTGACCAGGAACGGGTAACTTATCTGAAAAAGCATAGGTCACTTGATTCGAGTAAACGCGCGGTTCGCGCACAACTTCTGGTGCGGTCAAAATAAATTGAATTAATTTCTCGGTAATTTCTAAATGTGTCATTGTTGATCCCTCACTTAGTTAGATTGTAGCACTTTTGCCGTGAAATCTGGAATAATTCTGACTGCAGACTTTGCGGCCCAGACGTAAAACTTTTTCTAAGAAATCTGCGATCAGACTATTATGGCTGTTTTTTTGTGACGAAGGCGGTAAGATAATATGGGTAAGTAATTGTGTTCGTCGCCACTGAAATGTCTTGCCTTAGCCAAACA
The DNA here is from genome assembly GCF_003946215.1 of Lapidilactobacillus mulanensis. Lineage (GTDB taxonomy): Bacteria > Bacillota > Bacilli > Lactobacillales > Lactobacillaceae > Lapidilactobacillus > Lapidilactobacillus mulanensis. The sequence goes on along the minus strand of NZ_RHOW01000027.1, from coordinate 25,539 downwards.
TTTCAACCTGTGGCGCCTCACAACTTGTTTTAGGAGGATATTATGTGGGCATTACGTTGTTTTTTAATTCCATATCGGGGCCAAGCAATTTTGGGCGCGCTTTTTAAATTCGTTGAAGTTATTTGTGAGTTGATTTTACCCAGTCTAATGGCAGTGATCGTTGACTCTGGTGTCAAAAATCATGACGCGGCACTCGTTCGTCGTTATGGTTTGTTGATGATCGGCATCGCCATCTTAGGTTTCAGTTCTGCGCTAGTCTGTCAATACTTTGCGGCGAGAGCAGCGCAAGGTTACGGAACGGATCTGCGAACGGGTTTGTTCGAACGGATCACACAATTGTCTTATCATCAGCAAGACGAGTTTGGCGCGGCGACCTTAACGACGCGACTGACCAATGACGTGAATCAGATGCAACTCTGGGTCGCCATGTCGATCCGCCAAGTTTCGCGGGCGCCATTTATGATTATCGGGTCATTATTAATGACGTTTATTTTGGATTGGCATTTAGCGCTGATTTTATTGGTGGCAACGCCAATTTTAGGCTTCGTGGTTTATTGGCTGACCACGCGGATGTCGCCACTTTATCGTCGCTATCAAGCCCAACTTGATCATCTTTCCGCAGTTGTCAAAGAAAATTTGTCGGGTGTGCGGGTGATTCGCGCGTTTGCCAAGACAGACGTTGAAACGGAAAAGTTCAATCAAGCCAACGATGCGCAAACACAAACGGGGTTAAAAATAGGTCGTCTTTCTGCACTCTACAATCCGCTGACCGCAACGGTGGTTAATATGATGGTCATTTTTATTCTGTGGATCGGCGGCGGCCGTGTGAATACCGGCTCGCTCGATCAAGGAACGGTTTTGGCGTTCATTAATTACGTCAATATGATCTTAGCAGCCGTTTTGATGTTGTCTAATTTGGTAATTTTATTGACCAAAGCGATGGCATCGTCAGCCCGGGTCAAAGAGGTTTTAACAACAGAACCGGAAATTGAAAGTGTCACGCAAACACCAGTTACATTAACGACCAATGAAAAAGTGAACGTTCAATTCGACCAGGTCAGTTATTACGCCGCATCCACGGAAGAACAGCGCGGACAGGCGATTCTTGATGATCTTAACCTAACGATCAATGCGGGTGAAATTATCGGGATCATTGGGGGAACTGGTGCGGGCAAATCGACCCTGATCGATTTATTACCGCGATTTATTGAACCGACCACCGGAACGATTCAATTATTCCAACAAGACATTGCCAAAATGCCGATTTCGCAATTACGACAATTGATCAGTATCGTGCCTCAACAGATCGAACTTTTTTCAGGCACGATTGCCAGTAACTTGCGTTTCGGCAATCCAGATGCAACCGAAGACGAGTTGTGGGCGGCCTTAAATGTGGCGCAGGCAACGGAATTCGTGCAACAAACGGATGGACAGCTGCAGGCACGAGTCGAGCGCGGCGGTCGTAATTTTTCCGGTGGTCAACGCCAACGGATCGCAATTGCACGGGCACTGGTCAAGCAGGCGCCATTGTTGTTGCTCGATGATGCAACGAGTGCGCTGGATTATTTAACCGAAGCACATTTCCGTCACGCTCTCGCACAACAGCCGTGGTTGCAGAACACGCTGATTATTTCCCAACGCATTGGAACGGTCATGCATGCGGATCGCGTCATCGTGCTCAGGAATGGGCGGATCGTCGGGTTCGACACCCACGATGAATTGCTTAAGAACAATCAATTTTATCAACAACTGGTGGCAAGTCAGTTGGATCAAGATCAGGCAGGTGACCAACAATGAAAATGATTAAACGCTTGCTAAATTATTTTGAACGTAAACAGCAATTGATCTGGGCAACGATCCTGATCATCGGCTCAGTTTTGGGAACCTTATTTGCGCCAGTGATCGTCGGACGAACCATCGATCAGTTGGTGGGCAGAGGGCAGGTTCGCTTTGCCCAATTGAATCAGGATATTTTATGGTTACTCGTTTTGTATCTGGCGAGCAGCTTGTGCCTGTGGTTGGCAACTTGGTTTACCAACGAGATCGCTTATCAGGGCGTCAATAATCTGCGCCACGATTTATTTGCTAAGCTGAATTTTTTACCGCTCCGTTTCTTTGACACGCAGCAACACGGTGATATTACCAGCCGCTTCGTTAATGATGTCGAGACAATTTCCGATGGTGTTTTACAAGGCTTGCTGACTTCGATCCAGGCGGTTTTTACGATCGTCGGCGCCATCATCTTGATGCTGTACATGGATTGGGTGATGGCACTAATGGTGCTAGTCACGGCGCCTTTGTCCTATCTGACCGCTAAAATTATCACACAAAAGTCGCAGCATTATTTTAGAATGCAGGCTGATGATCTCGGTAACTTAAATGGTTATGCGGAAGAAACGATTGCGGGATTGCACACCGTCCAAGCATTCGCGCATGAAAAACAAGCCCGGGCAGAATTTCAAAAGCGGAATCAACAACTTTATTCGACGGGCTTCACATCGCAATTTATTGCCTCTTTTGCCAATCCTACGGCGCGGGTGATCAACAATGTGATGTATGCTTTCATCGGGCTCACAGGTGGTCTGAGGGCTGTTTCTGGGCAGATCACGGTAGGAGAGATCTCTAGCTTCCTAATTTTCGCGACGATTTTTGGCAAGCCGTTCAGTGATTTGACCAGCTTAAGTAGTCAATTTCAATCTGCTTATGCATCCGCGAAACGGATCTTTCATATTATCGACCTGAAAGATGAAGTGGCCGATCCGACAATACCGCGCGTGATCGATCAAGTTGTGGGTAAAATTGAATTCAAACAAGTCGACTTTAGTTACGAACCGGATCAACATTTGATCACGAATTTAAACTTAACGATTCAGCCCGGTCAACAAATTGCCATCGTCGGCGAAACTGGTGCCGGTAAAACGACACTGATCAATTTATTGATGCGTTTTTACGACGTAACCACCGGAACAATCAGCTTGGATGGCGTTGATATTCGCCAACTGACCCGCGAAAACTTGCGCCGGCAATATGGCTTAGTCTTACAAGAAACGTGGTTATTTTCTGGAAAGATTCGTGATAATATCGCTTTTGGCCGACCGAGTGCAACTTTTGCCGAGATCAAACAGGCCGCCGTTGAAAGTGGTGCGGCGGAATTTATCGAGAAATTGCCACAAGGTTATGATACTGTGCTGCAAGCTGAAAATAATAATCTTTCTTCCGGCCAACAACAATTATTGACGATCGCTCGCGTGATGCTGGCAAATCCGCCGATGTTGATTCTTGACGAAGCGACGAGCAACATCGATACGTATACCGAAGCTAAAATTCAACAGGCGTTTAATACACTGACCTCGGGACGCACGAGTTTTGTGATCGCCCATCGTTTGTCGACGATCCGCCAAGCCGATTTGATTTTAGTCATGGATCATGGTGAAGTGATCGAGCAGGGGAACCATCAGACTTTATTGGCGCAGAATGGGGCCTACGCCAAACTTTATCATAGTCAGTTTGAAGATTAATGGTTTCAGGAATCGTTTGTTAAAAGAGTGTAGGTGTCCTTACCGATAGAATAAACACTTGCCATTTTTCTGAAATAAATTGTATAATGAGAATATAAATCAACTGCGTATAATGGTTCAGCGTTGAGCCTAAGGGCTCATGCTGGATCTTTTTTTGCGTAAAATTAGTTTACCGTATTGAAAATAGGAGGAATTTTGTTTGAAATTTTATATGAATTTACCACGGAATCACAAGGAATTTGCGGTGTTTATGGCGATCATTTCCATTATTTCAGTTAATATTATCGCACCACTGATTACTTGTTTCGAAATTGGGTTTCATTGGCAAACTTGGCAACAGGTGCTGCCGATCATCCCAGAAATCTGGTTGTGCGTGATAATCATGGTTTTGATTACTTACCGGCCAGCTGAATGGCTTACAGGTAAAATTGTGCTGAAAAAGACAGTTTTAATAGTCATATCTTAGTCAATGTACTGTGTACGGTTTTGATGATGTCCATTTTCTTGACCGTTTTCGGAACTTGGATCGGCCAACAGCACGTGAGCATGCAACCTCTGCAACATTTCTTTTATCTCTGGCCACGCAACTTCTCAATTTCATTCGCAGTCGAATTGTTGGTCGCACAACCAATTGCGCGGTTAGCAATGAATCGATTGCATCAGCATCAAACCAATGCCGCGAGTTAATCCGATTTTCCCAAAGACTCCTGTTTAATTACAGAAGTGCTTTTATTAACCTTGATTCAAATTTGTTGACATTGTACGAACAACGTATTACATTTTAGGCGGGAGATGATTATTATGATTGAAAAAACAACGAAGAAAACAGACGCAAAAATTTACGTCCGCGTTGATTCAAAGGTTAAGCAAGAAGCAAATGAAATTTTTCAGGCAATGGGTATGGATCTATCCAGCGCCATCACAATTTTTCTGAAACAAACGATTGCCGAAAAGGGACTGCCATTCCGACCTGCCACTCGTAAAAGCCTGATGGAACAAGCGGTGGAAGAAATCAAAGCTGGAAAAACAGAAACTTTTGATACAGTTGATGAATGGTGGGAGAAATTAAATGACGACGATGAAGGTTGAGCAATCTTCACGCTCTAGATTAGTATTGTTAGTGGCAACTGGGTCACTTGATAGCTTATTTAAGAAGTAATTATTAAGTGGTTTGAGTTAAAAATACATATTTTTTTCTATCGATAGTCCATCGCTATCGATATTTTTTGCGATCGATTCATGCTCGATGATCTTGGCTGGAATCAAAATACGTGACTGCGTCACATGCCCGTTGTCTATTTTTTCGACGAGTAGATCAACTGACTGCTTGCCGATTTGCCATTCATCTTGCGCAAGGTAGGAATAATTGTTGAAGCGATAATTGGCGCCGGAGTCGAAACCAAAAATTGAAATATCGCGGGGCACGACGAGCTGTAGTTCCCAAATGGCTTGGATGATCAATGAGGCTAGATGGCTGTCGAGACCAACTAAACAACTCGGTTTTTGTTCGAGGATCAGTTGTTTGATGCGGTCGATATCCTGTTCGCTGTGATCTGGCTCATCCCAATTCACTTGCGTGGTCGTAATTAGCGGTTGAATGCAATTTGACCCGAAAATTTGTTGGAACGCGTTTTGCCGTTTCTCTAAAGTGGCATTGCTGATCTGCAAATAGGTGAGTACTCTAACGGTTTTTTGACCGCGGTCGGCCAGATAGCGCGCGACTGCCAATGCGCCGGCCGCATGATCAGTGCTGACAAAAAGACTGCGAATTCCTGTCAGCTCTTTATCAACGATCAGAATTGGATCACCGGCCATAATCCGGGCGGACAAGGCTGAATTCTGCGCGGTGACTTGGGAGGGTTCTAGAATCAAACCATCAACGGGCAACGCCAATAATTCGTCGATGGCTTTTTGCTCCGTGATTTGTTCGCCGTGCGAGAAACGAACGATCAATAAATAACCCCGGTTGGTCGCTTCTTGTTCGATAGCTTGTAGCAAACGATTGCCGAAGCTGTCCAACAATCCGGGTAAAATCAAGCCGATCATTTTTTGCGTTTTTTTGGTCGGACTTTTTTTGAGCACGAACGTTCCTTTGCCGGGCTCGGGTTTGATCAGATGTTCATCCGCTAACAGCTGCAACGCCTGCCGAATCGTAATCCGGCTGACGCGATATTGCGCAATCAGGTCGTGCTCGATCGGCAATTGCGTGCCAATGCGATACTCGCCGGCATTAATTTTCTGTTTCAAATCTTCGTAGATCTGATAATAGAGTGGGAATTTAGGATTCATTTTAAGCTTCATGTTATAAAAATTAAGACCTTTTGCGGCTATGTCTAACAATTGCCTTTGAAAACGTTGACATTCTTTTTGTTTCTTGTATTCTTGGCTTGATATCAGAAATGAAGTCGGTTACATCTTGAATTATAACACGATATTGGAGGTCATTATGTATTCACAAAAGAAGATTCAACAACAATTAAATGAACTGAAGCAGGAAGTCTACGTTAATTTTCAATCGTTAACGGATTTGAAGTTTTGGCGCGACACGCGTGAGGAACGTTTGACGGTCCCCACGGATGTTGATTGGCAGTCTGTTGAAATTGGTTCGTCGTGGGAAGGACGCGACGATTATTATTGGTTGCGTTTCGACATCCAGGTTCCAGAATTAACGGCGCAACAAAAGTTTGTAACGCATTTGGACTTAGGTAGAACTGGTGGCGGTGGCAACTCCGGATTTGAAGGGCTCATTTATCTCGACGGTGCACCACAACAAGCGGTCGATGCCAATCATCAAGATATGTATCTTGATCAACAATACAGCGGTCAAAAATTGACGGTCGCGATTTTAATGTGGACCGGCCTGGAAGGTGGCGGTGTTCACCAAATCCAGCATTATATTTTGCAAACAGCCAGTGCCGGGATTCTGAATGAAACCATTCGTGACACCTATCGTTATTTAAAAGTTATCGATGAAACAATCCTTGAACTTGATGAGGATGAGCCACTGAAGTATGAATATCAAAAATTACTCGATCATGCGTTGCACCAATTTTATTGGGGGGACATGGATCAGCAGACGATCACCAAAGTTGCCGGTGAAGTAATGGATTCGATCCAGCAATTTATCGCAGACCATCCCAATCAGAAAAAGGCGTTCAAGATTTCCGCCATCGGGCATACCCACATTGATGTGGCTTGGCTCTGGCGTTTGCGGCACACACGTGAAAAAACAGCACGTTCTTTTTCAACGGTGTTGGAATTGATGAAAGAATATCCCGACTACAAGTTTTTCCACAGCACTCCGCAAGTCTATCAGTTTATTAAGGAAGATCATCCTGAGCTCTATAGTCAAATTAAAAAGCGAGTGGCAGAAGGTCGTTGGGAAGCCGATGGCGGGACTTGGCTGGAACCAGACGCGAATATTCCTTCAGGCGAAGCGTTGACGCGCCAATTTTTGTATGGGTCAAGATTCTTTGCCCACGAATTTGGCGTTAAACAAACCGTTTTGTGGTTGCCAGATGTATTCGGTTATTCATGGGCCTTGCCACAAATCATGAAAGGTTTTGGGATCGAGAATTTCATGACCACGAAAATTAGTTGGAACGATACGAATCGCATGCCCCACGACACGTTCATGTGGGAAGGTATCGATGGCAGCCAAGTCCTGACTCATTTCGTGACGACGGTTGATCCGGGGACGGATTATCACGACTCGTCGAAATGGTATTACACCTATAACGGTCAGATCACGCCACACACGGTGATGGGAACGTATCACGTTTATGCCGACAAGCCATTGAATAACGATCTATTATTATCATACGGTTTTGGCGATGGTGGTGGCGGTCCACAACGCGAAATGATCGAGAACATCGATATCATTAACCAATTACCAGGATTGCCGACCGTTGAAAATACCCGGATCGATGATTATTTCGTTCAATTGCGGAAAAATATCTCGGCCAGCCAATTACCTATACCGAATTGGAATGGCGAGTTGTATCTTGAATATCACCGTGGCACCTACACGTCACAAGCACGGGTCAAGCAACAAAACCGTCAATTGGAATTGCAATTGCGTGATGTGGAAATCCGTTATACCAAAGCGGTGACCAATCAATTGACTGCCTATCCAAAGGCTGAATTAGATGATGTTTGGGAAATGGTTTTGCGGAATCAATTCCACGATATCTTACCAGGTTCATCGATTCATGAAGTTTACGAAGACAACAAGGCGGAATACGCCCATGGTTTTGAAGTTATTCAGAAATTGAATCAGCAGCTGAATGATCTTGAGCTAGAATCGAAGACAAATAATTATGTTGTTGACAATCCTAATGCCTGGTTTATCACCGAGCTTGTTGAGATTGAACAGTCTGCTAGCGGTTATTTTGTCGATGAAGATGGCCACAAGCTGGCTGCCGAAAAGTCGGGTGATCATTATCAAGTTCTGGTTGTCGCGAAACCACTGCAGGCAACCACAATCCATTTTGTTGTTGCTGAAAAAACCAATGAAGTTGTTGCACTACAAGAACAACGCCAGTCGATTGCCAATGACTTTTATCGATTAACTTGGAATGATGCAGGTCAATTGACGGAAATCTATGATCTCGAAAATCAACGTGAAGTTCTATCGGAATCGGGATTAGGCAATGTCTTGACCGTATACGAGGATCGGCCAACCGAATATGATAACTGGAATATTGACGTCGATTATCCTGAGAAACCGACAATTTTAGCGGCGGATCAAATTGATGTTATTCAGGATTCCGAATTGGAAAAGAAAGTTGTTTTCCACTATTCGTTCTTGAATTCGACCATCAAACAAACAGTAACATTATATCAACATTCGCGTCGAATTGACTTCGAAAACGAAATCGATTGGCAGGATCACAATCATTTATTGCGCACCGCATTTGAAACAGCGCTCTTGGCGGACCAGGCCACTTTTGATGTGCAGTATGGGAATGTGAAGCGGCCAACCAATAGCAATACGAGTTGGGAAGCAGCTAAATTTGAGACGGTGGCGCATAAATGGGCCGATTTGTCGCAACGTGATTATGGCGTCGCGCTACTGAACGACGGCAAATATGGTTATAGCGTCAAGCAAAATATTATTTCCATGTCACTACTGAAGGCAGGCGTTTATCCTGACACCGAAGCCGATATTGGCGAACATCGCTTTACCTACAGCTTGTTGCCACACGAAGGCGATTTTGTCAGCGGTGAAGTTGAGCGTGTTGCCATGGAACTGAATAATCCACTCACAGTTGTCACTGGGAAAACCACTACAATTTCGCAAGCGCTGTTTGATTTCGAAGCGAAAAATCCAGTCGCAGTGGATGCCATCAAGATCAGTGAAGATCAAGACGCCGTCATCTTGCGCTTGCATGAATACACCGGCCAGAACGAAAAAGTGACGATCAAACCAAACTTCGATTATACAGATGCAAAAATTGTCCGACTGGATGAAAGTGAAGTTGGCGGGCTGGACAAGCAGGATGAGTATGTAGTTGAGTTGAAGCCTTATCAGGTGGTGAGCGTGGCGTTTGGGATGAAGCGGCATGTTTAGCATTAAATAAATAAGTTTATTGATTTTCAATCAGCAGTTTATTTTTGATAGCCATTAGAAAAGTGTAAAATCAGGAAATTTGCTGATTGAAGATGAGAGGACACCTAATATTGAATTATATTAAATCGTTTCAGGTTAACAATCAAAAAGTTACAATCCAATACGAAAAGGGAAACATTCAAGCCACAATAATGCGATCTGACATTGTTAGGGTAGTGTTTGACTCCAAAACATCCCCCACACATTCATATGCGATTGAAAATGAAAAGACCGAAAAGACTGATTATAAAGTTGAGAAAAAGGCAAATACTATTGTAATTACAACTGATTTGCTGAATATAATTATTTATCCTGATAAATATATAGATGTCTATAATCATGCTGGTGAGCCATTGGTGCTTGATTACCGTGGAAGTCGTAAAAAAATGGTCAGGGATCTGAGTGATCAGCAAACTCAACTGGTTGTTGCAGAAGGACATGCTATCGACAGTTTAGTTCACAGTACAAATTCTCAAGCGGTAAAAGTATTGCATCAAAATGAACATTTTTACGGTTTGGGTGATAAAACTGGGTTTCTAGATAAGCGGGGTTATGTGTATGACAATTGGAATACTGATGATCCAAGCCCACAAGTTGAAAGTTTTACCAGACTGTATAAGACTGTACCTTTTTTAGTTGGATTAAACGAAAATCGACCATTCGGATTGTTTTTTGATAGCACTTTCCCCAGCCATTTTGATTTAGGCAAGGAAAGCAATGATTATTATGTGTATACATCATCTGACGATATGCTCGACTATTATATTATAGGGGGTTCAGATATGTCAGACGTCATTGGGGCGTACACTTATCTCACCGGTCGTACACCGCTCCCCCAAAAATGGACGCTCGGGTATCAGCAGTCTCGATGGAGTTATGAGAGCGAAGAACAAGTGAACTATATTGCCAATAAAATGCGCAAGAATAAATTACCCTGTGATGTAATACATTTGGATATCGATTATATGAATGGCTTTAGAGTGTTTACAGTCAATAAAGCCAATTTTCCAAAATTTAGCTCGTTAATAAAACGTCTTAATTTAGAGGGTTACAAAATTGTCACCATTATCGATCCAGGCGTGAAAAGAGACGAAGACTATTCTGTTTATGCTGACGGCATTGCGAGTGATATGTTTGTGAAGGATGCGGTTGGTAAAGTATATCAAAATACTGTTTGGCCAGGGGATGCTGTGTTTCCTGATTTTGGTCGCGAAAAAGTACGTAAGTGGTGGGCTGATAATATCAAATTTCTAACCGATCAGGGCGTTTGTGGTGTATGGAATGATATGAACGAGCCAGCTACTTTTAATGGCGATATTCCAAGTGATGTTGTATTTTATGATGAACTGAAACCGGCAACACATCTGCAAATGCATAATGTTTATGGTCACAATATGGCACGTGCAACATATCGTGGACTAAAAGAACAGACTGGTGCTCGTCCGTTCGTGATTAGTCGTGCAGTTTATTCCGGATCACAAAAATATACAACAATTTGGACTGGAGATAACCATAGCCTATGGGTACATCTTCAGTGGATGATTCCACAACTTTGTAATTTAGGATTAAGTGGGTTTGGATTTTCTGGGACAGATATTGGAGGTTTCGGTGGAGATACCACCCCAGAACTTTTATCAAGATGGATTGAAGCTGCAATTTTTAGCCCACTTCTGCGTAACCATAGCACCATTGGTTCACGGGCTCAAGAGCCTTGGAGTTTCGGTGAACCAACATTATCAATTTATCGTAAGTACCTTGAATTACGATATCATCTGTTAGACTATCTGTATGATTTATTCGCACAGGGGAGTCAAACAGGTCTTCCAATTATGCGCCCGCTGGTGTTGCATTATGCTGATGACGAGAATACAAGGACAATTAATGATGAATATTTAGTCGGTGAAAATATTCTGGTTGCACCGATCGTAATGCCTGGAATCAAAAAGCGACTCGTTTATTTGCCAAAGGGACAGTGGTATGACTTCTGGACAAATCATATGTACATTGGTCAGCAAACGTATGTAATTGACGCACCGATAGAAAAGTTACCATTGTTTGTTAAAGGTGGAACGCTTCTTCCCTGGCGTCCTCTCACACAGTCTGTAAACGTTACTAGTGAGAATACAATTACATTCAAATTGTATGGGAATTCGGGGTTATATGAACATTATCAGGATAATGGTTTGGATTTCAAGTATGAAAATGGTGAATATAATCTGTATGAAATCTCAGTTCATAACAGTATTTTGCGAGTGGAGCTTACGCACTTCGGATATGAGCTGCCATATACTAAGATTACCATTGATAAAAATGGATCTACGACCGATTTCCTATGGGAAGCAAATAATAAGAAGTATCATCTCTCAAATTAAAGGAGTTAAGAAGTGGCATTTCTGGGTTGTTTTTTTCTTTAAAATATATGCTTGTTTCATGGAAACGATAATCAAATATCTTTGATTTGGAGGTTAAAACTTGAAAGGTAAATTTGAAAAATTAGCTTTGGGTGCTATTAGGCCTGCCGGCTGGATAAAAAATCAAATTGAGATTCAGGCTATGGGATTCACTGGTCATCTAGATGAATACTGGGATGATCTTGGACCGAATAGTGCCTGGCTAGGAGGGGATGGAGAAGGTTGGGAACGGGGTCCATATTATTTGGACGGATTGGTTCCATTGGCTTACTTGCTTGATGATCAAACTTTGATTAACAAAGCGAGAAAGTGGGTAGAATGGATTCTTAATAGTCAACAGTCAGATGGCTGGTATGGCCCGACTACCAATGATGATTGGTGGCCACGAATGATTGTCTCAAAAGTTTTGATCCAATATTACGAGGTGACTAAAGACAATCGAGTAATTCCCTTTTTAACCTACTTTTATCGCTATCAACTCAAGCACTTAGCAGAACGCCCCTTAAATGATTGGGCTAAGGTACGTGGCGGTGAGAATATTCTTTCCTTGGTCTGGCTCTATGAACAAACACATGAATCGTTCATATTAGATGTAATTGAATTAACACAACAACAAAGTACCAATTGGGCCGCAATTTCTGACGATTTTCCATTTACACGATATATGACAGAATTTAATCACGAGAGTCACGTGGTCAATGTTGTTATGGCTTTGAAGTATTTAGGCTTACAATATCAGATCACCGGCGACATGACATATTACGACAAATTGAAGAAGTTGATAACAAATATTGATTATTATCATGGGCAAGTTACTGGGTTACCATCTGGAGATGAATGGCTAGCTGGAACTAGTCCGAGTCAAGGGACAGAGTTATGTGCTGTGGTTGAGTACATGTTCTCAATGGAGACCTTACTTGCAATTTTTGGTGATGCTCAATTTGGAGACAAACTAGAAAGGGTTGCCTTTAATGCATTACCTGCTGCAATTAGTCGTGATTGGCAATCACACCAGTATGACCAACAAGTTAATCAAATAAGTTGTACAGTTGCCCAACGAAATTGGACATCAAATAATGATGAATCAAATACATTTGGTCTAGAACCAAATTTTGGTTGTTGTACCGCAAATATGCACCAAGCTTGGCCTAAGTTTGTCAGTAGCTTGTGGATGAAACAGGGCCAATCTACGTATGTCTGTCAAAGTCAGGTTCCTTGTCATATACAAGATGGATCATTTGAGGCCAGTGTTTCCAGTAATTATCCCTTTAATTTAAATTCAACCATCACACTTACTGGTACTTGGGAGAAACTACTAATTCGTATTCCTGAATGGAGCCAAGATGTTAAGTTGACAATGAACGGTCAGCATATGATTCCAAAAATTACTGATCACTATCTAGAGATTCAGCATCATGGTGAATTAGAGATGGTAATCTGTTTAGAGTTAATTGCCTCTGTTGTTCGAATAAATCGCCCAAAGCGAGCAACTGCTGTTTCTTTTGGTGCTTTACTTTTTTCTCTTGGATTGACAGAAAAATGGTCAAAGTACTCTGGCAAAGAACCGTTCGAGAATTGGGAAGTTACGACAACAGATGAGTGGAACTACGGTCTACCGGAACACAGTGAATTTAAGATTAAATATACTGACACGTTAAAAAAACAAGTATTTGATTCTCTGCATAGTCCAATAACAATTCAGACAATTGGATATGAGGTTAAAAACTGGCAGGTTAAGATTAATTCAGCTGATGAGCCTCCATATCATTGCGAAGTAGGTGCAAAAAAACAACTTTCATTAGTGCACTATGGAGGAGCTAAATTAAGAATAACTGAGTTTCCCACGATAACGGACCGATAAAAGAAAATAAAACGAAGAGTGCTCAGTAAAACAAATAAAAGCGCTTATTTAAATAAATATTGGAAATACAAAATTTTAGCGCCATTATTCTTATTGAATTGTTATTTAACATAGTCGAAATTGCATTTACTGCAAATTAGTAAGGAAAGCATAAGGACAATACAAAAAATGGAGGGCACAAATGAAAACCTTGTATGTAATTAACCACTCACATACTGATATTGGCTATACCGCGAGGCAAGAAGAAATTGAAATGTACCATGTCGACTTTATTAAACAGGCAATTGATATTATTGAAGATGAGTTGTTACACCATGAAAAATCGCCTTTTGTTTGGACATGCGAGAATTATTGGCAAGTTGAAAACTTTATGAAGCATGCATCTGAATCATATAAAGAAAAGTTTAAGCAGTATTTAGAATTGGGAAATATCGATATGTCTCTTAATTATTTAAATATGACAGAGTTGGTAGATGAACAAGTTTTAAACCACACTTTGAAACGAGGCCAGAAATTTGTTGAGCAAATGAATCGCCAAATCAACTCTGCAATGACTGCCGATATCAACGGGTTCTCTTGGTCATATTGTTCAGCCCTGTTAAATAATGGCGTTCAGAATCTATTTACTTGTATTCATGCACATCATGGCTTATATCCGTTGTATAAAAATCAGATGCCATTCTGGTGGGAGGATCAGACCGGAAGAAAATTATTAGTTTGGAACGGTGAGCACTATCATTTTGGTAATGAGTTATATATTATGCCCGATGCTCAGTCGAGCTATCAAATCCAGGATGAATATAATGGGGACGTTTCGACACCGCAATTAGAAGTTGCCCATAAACGTATTAATCGCTATTTTTCAGATTTAGAAAAGCGGGGATATCCTTATGATTTTGCACCTGTGATGATTTCGGGATTTATCTCAGATAATGCGGGTCCGAATGAAAAAATATTGGAATCAATTGATAATTGGAATGAGCTTTATGGTGATCAAATTAATATTCAAATGGTGGGACTAAATTCCTTTTTTGAAATAGTACGGAATCAGTATTCTGATCAAATTCCAACTTATAGTGGGGACTGGAATGATTGGTGGGCTGATGGCGTTGGATCAACACCAGCAGCAACGAAAATTTACCGGGATGCTCAACGGAAATATCATTTGGCGGAATTGTTGGCAGACAATGAATCAGAGAATGACAATCGGTTCAAAGAAGCTGAACAAAATATGATGTTATATGCAGAGCATACCTGGGGATACTCATCATCGGTATCTGCGCCATGGAATACGATGGTCAATGAGCTTGAATATCGAAAATCTGGTTACGCAACACAAGCAAGTCAAAAAATAAATTCATTTGTTGACGACGATTGTCGATAAATTTAATCGTGCGTATCCGCGTGCAAATCGGAATAAGACATATAAAGTCGTAAATCCACATAACATGTTGATTCAAGAGCCAGTTAAACTTGTTCTCGAAACATGGGAAACAATTGATGGACAACGCATAACCGATAGTTTGCTACCATTTATCGAAGTATTTGACTTAGATACCAATACAATTTATGAGCGTCAAGCTGAACAAGGTGCACGGGCATTTGAAATTGAAATTATTGTCGAGCTTGAAGCTCAAGAAGTGAAACGATTCGGTATCAGATTAGGCAAAAGAGACCATCGTCGGCGGAATTATACTTCGTTTGTCCAAGGTGCGGAAGGTGTTCAAGACATTGATTTTCCAACTAAAGAAAATGAGCTGACAATTGAAACGTCATACTATTCTTGCCACTTATCAAGTATCACCGGAGTTATTGATATCGTGGATAAAATGACTCAAAAGAATATACTTCGTGACAATGCACTAGTTCCATTTATGTACGGAGTTTACGAGAACACGCCAATTAAAACAACACCAGGACAAGAACGCCGGAGGATGGGAAGAAATCGAAAAGGTAAAGGTGTAAATCGGTTTATCTCTAAGCTAACTGATTTTCAGGTAGAAAAATCTGGTGAGATTTCGCGTAGCGTAACATTAGATTTTTCGCTGGAAGGTACTCAACTATATACTGTAATATTGAAGTTTTATAATGAATTACCTTTAATCACAACGTCCGTCAGGATCCAAAAAGATAATACTTGGGCACCTGAAAACTTATATATTTCGTTGCCTATACAATCGATTTCGGATTTATATGCCGAGAAAAGTGGCCAGATATTCCGTCCAGCCATTGATCAATTACCAGGAACAAATACAGATTTCTATCTAGTAGACTCTGGTATGTTTTATTTAGATGAACAGGGCAATTCTGTTGGAATTTTACCAAAAGATACACCGTTATTCGTGCTTGGAAATTTGGATCCAAAGTTGATTGAACTTTGCAGTGATAAAACTGCCTATAAAAATAAAGAACAGATTTTTGCATGGGTGATGAATAACTTTTGGGAGACAAACTTTAAGGTTGATTTATCAGGATTCTATGAATTTGAATTTGATATCTATACTTCTTCCAGCGTTCAGTCTTTAGAACAGGCGCATCGTCAATTACGGCAACATTCCGTAGGAGCATTTAGTGTAATCACTAATGAGGATAAATAACGATAACTGTATCAAGCAGATGGCCACTCACCATTTTTTGGAATATCTGTTCTTTGCTAAGACCTTTGCTGTTGCCATATTATTGATTAACGGGGGTATTGGATTTGAAATATTATGCCTTGTTTGATGTCGGTGGTACCAAGATAAAAAGTAATCTGTTTATCAAGAATAAAGAATTCGTTTATAGTGTGCCGCAGGTCTTTTCTTCGCACTCTGAAGGGTCAAAGCAGGACATTCTTACAAATTTTAAGTACATTTTGCAAACTACATTTGATGGTGGGCCTTCAAATATTATTGATGAACTTGATGGAGTTGCCTTTGCGTTTCCTGGGCCATTCGATTATCACAATGGAATCAGCTACATTCAAGGACTGTCAAAATATGAACAGTTATACGGTGTTGAACTTAAATCTTATATGGAGTGCATGCTAACAAGGAAGACTGGTAGAAAAATTAACGTAAAGTTTCAAAATGATGCAAAATCCTTCGGGATGGGAGCCTTTGCGCAAAGCTCAGAATCAATTAAAAAAGGAATATATATAACGTTGGGAACTGGTTGCGGGTCGTGCTTCATCAAGAATGGTGAGATTATTTATAGCAGTTCTTATGGGCTTAATTCAGAAGGAATGATATACGATGCTCCATTTAAAGAAACTATTATTGATGATTATCTTTCTGAACGTGGCTTAATTGCGATTGCTCATTCAAATAACCTGAATGTTGATTCATCGAAAGAAATATTTGATTTGTATTTACAAAATAATACTGCTGCCAAAGATTCATTAATCCAATTTGGTGAAACTATTGCAATGGCACTCGAGCCATTCATTAATCATTTTTCTCCAGATGAAATCGCATTTGGAGGAGGTGTTAGTGGTTCTTTTTCTGGGTTCCAAGAATCGCTCAATGCCAAGCTGAATGAAAAGATAGGTATTCGGGCAATTCGTGACACAAGCACTTGTGTGATGCAAGGATTGTTGAATTTATTTGAAAAAGAATAGTTAGGAGGGCCAAGATGACATATGACTTACATCCAAAAATTAATGTTGTTTCATCAGAAAGCATACAATCTGGATATGATCAAGTTTTTCAAAAATTGAACGAATATCTTATCCATACCAAAAAACAAATTTTCATTTTTGAGTGTTACCCGGGAGTTGATTTACAAGAAATATTTGAGCAACTTGTAGAACGTTTTACGGATGTAAGAATTGTTTGTTCTGATGATATTGCGCTAGATAGTGCTTCAGTCACGAGCATGATAGCTGAAGAAATGACAACGGATCGCGTATTTGGTAATATGTCCCGTCAAACATTTCAAGATTTTTTTCCAATACATGAGCTTCAGACTATGCAGGAAGATATTCAAAATTGCCAAAATAGTGTAATCGTATATGGAACGGCTGCGTCGTTATTATGTTCGGATCCCGATTTATTAGTATATTTTGGAATTACACGCTGGGAGATTCAATTACGATACAGGGCAGGAATGAGCAATTGGAAGGCTAATAATCCCTCTGAAGATAGTCTAAAAAAATTTAAACGTGGCTATTTTTTTGAATGGCGTCTTGGGGATAGATCTCGTCATTCATTATTTAAAAATATAAATTTTTATGTTGATACAAGCGTGAGAGGTATCCCTAAAATGGTTTCCGGAAACTTGCTCAGGGCATGTATTATCAAGACAGGTCAACAGCCATTCAGAGTGGTCCCATACTTTGATCAAAGTGTGTGGGGGGGGACAATGGATGAAGTCGAGCTTTGATCTCAACAGAGATAAACCAAATTATGGATGGGCATTTG
Organism: Lapidilactobacillus mulanensis; assembly: GCF_003946215.1. Taxonomy (GTDB): domain Bacteria; phylum Bacillota; class Bacilli; order Lactobacillales; family Lactobacillaceae; genus Lapidilactobacillus; species Lapidilactobacillus mulanensis. The sequence continues at coordinate 7,738 of NZ_RHOW01000027.1, read as the reverse complement.
ATGGAGTCCCTGAAGAAAACAGTGTGTGCTATGAAGTCAAACATGATACTTTTGAAATACCTGCGATCATATTAGCACAAGAGATCCCTGAACAGTTGCTTGGCAGGCGGATTCAGGAAAAATTTGGTAATGAGTTTCCCATTCGCTTTGATTATCTGGATACAATGGAGGGCGAGAATCTTAGCTTACAGGTTCATCCTAAAATTGATTTCATTCGCGATAATTTCGGCATGACGTACACTCAGAACGAAAGCTACTACATTTTAAGGCGTGGGAAAGGTGCTGTCGTGTATTTAGGAGTCAAGGACGGAGTTTCAAAAACAAAGTTGTTTGATGATTTGGATAGAGCGCAAAAAAAAGAAGTTGTATTCGATGATAAAAAATACATTAATAGATTTCAAGTAGAAAAGCATGATCACTATTCGATTCCAGCTGGCTTAATTCATTGTGGTGGAAAAGATACAGTTATCCTTGAAATCTCTCAGACACCTTATATCTTTACATTTAAACTTTGGGACTGGGGTCGTACAGGTCTTGATGGGCAACCACGACCAATACACTTAAAGTTCGGATATGATAATGTTGATATAAATTACAATAGGAGCTGGATCAAGAAGAACTTACTAAATATCACAAAAACTATTTCTGACAAACCTGATCATATAGAGGAACAAACTGGGCTATATGAAACTGAAGCCATCGAAACTAGGAGACACTGGTTTAGCCACTCCATTATTATCGAGACACATCATAGTGTTAATATGTTAAACCTGGTTGAAGGAGACCGAATTAGAATCGAGAGTTTGAATGACAAATTTGAACCACAGTATTTCAACTTTGGAGAAACGTTCATTATTCCTGAGCAAATAAGCAGGTGTCTTGTAACTAATGTTGATACCGGACATAATGTTGCATTAATTCAGGCGTATATACGAAATTAAGTTAAGTATAAGATCTTTTCCCCCAAAGTGATAATGAATTGGTTGGTGTTCGAGTAAATCATCAGAACTCTCTGATGGCTTAGCAGGAAATTAATAAGTTTAGGAGTAATCGATTATGAAAATAGGAACCTATAATATACGATATGATACTTCTAGCGATGGTAATTGGAGCTGGGAATATCGTAAGCAGGACGTCATTTCACAGATTCAAGCAATGAATGCTGATGTGTTTGGTATTGATGAGGCACTGCTGAATCAAAAAGAGGCTTTGGTTGCAGCTTTTCCAGAATACCAAAGCTTTGGTTTGGCGCGTGATGACGGTGTGGATAGTGGTGAATTTAACTTGCTTTTTTTCAGAAAGACACAATTTAATGTAATCGATTCTGGCTATCAATGGATATCTAAAACTCCTCAGCAACCTTCAATCTATTTAAATGCTGGTTCACGTCGCATAATTGTCTGGCTTGAACTGGAGGAGAAGACGACTTCACAAAAATTCGTAGTGGTCGTTACTCATTTGGATAATAGCTCCATTGAAGCTCGTCAATTTGGGGTTGCTGAACTAAAAAAGTTAACGGCACAGTCTGAATTTAACCAGTTACCCGTGATTGTTGTTGGAGATTTTAATATGTTGTCTTCAGATCGAGCATATACTGATATGACTTCATTTATGATTGATAGTGGATTAGATTCGGATGGTGAACCGATTGTTTCGGGAACCTATCAGGAGGATTCAGAGTTTCACCCACATAATCAGTCTAGGTTCACGCGAATTGATTATATATTTCATAACCAGTTGGTTCACACACTTGGTATCACATCTGGTCAAAATATTGCTATGAACGGCAATTTTCCATCTGATCATTTTCCCATTTGGGCCGCTATTGAATTTTCTAGCTTGATGTCAAGCGACATGTGATGGACTAGGCAATTTAACACAGATTTTAGGGTTAAATTTCGTATCAAAACCGAGAGAATATTCATCGATGTGACCAACAACAGAAGCTAATCAACTTTTTTGAAGTTGAATTTGCAGGTCTAGAAGCTGAAGTGACTATAAAAGCTTCAATCTCGTTTCAATCTCGAGTTTGAAGCTTTTAGTTTATAAATATGAAGTTGATTTGATCATTTAAAATAATTCAATTAGATCCCATCAACTAAGAAAGGCTAATATCCTTAACACTTCCATTTTGTCGCAAAGTAGTTGAAATTAGCAACCTTCTATTTTCAATGGGTTCATTTCTAATTGCTTTTTTTAGCAATTCAACGCTTTTGACGCCAATTGCATTCTCATCCTGCATCAGATAAGTATAATTAGTCGAAAGGTAAGATGAATTATTTGAATCAAAACCAAATAGAGAGATGTCATCTGGAAAGCTTAAATGTAATTCTGATAAAGCCTCTTGAACTAAACCGGTGACATGGGTATCAAGGCAGATCACGCATGTGGGCTGAATCGCATCAATAAATGATTTGATAAGACTTACGTCGCTTTTTAAAAGTGCTAAGTCCGTGGATAAATATGTGCTTCTGATTATTCGAGCGACATGCTTGGATACTAAAGGTGTTGTGGTTTCCCAAAATGCTGCAGTAAAGGCTTCAATTCGCTCCTCTAAGGTTGTATTTTTTATGTGAGCGTATCCAATGACCACCACATTTCTATGGCTTTTTTTTATTATCAAATCAGCACTTTCAAAAGCGCCTGTATAGTGATCGGAACCGACAAACATGCTATCAATACCATCTAATTCCTTATCTAATATTACAATTGGAAAGTCAGAGTATATTTTCTTTATTAAATTCTCATCATAAAAGTTACGTTGAACCGGTTCGATCAGCAGACCATCAACGGGCATATTGATCAGTTCATCCACCAATGCACTTTCTTTATGCTGACTTTCCTCTGAGAATTTCAAAACTAACTGATAGTTTGATTTTTCTGCCTCGGAAATAATCGTTTGCAATAGTCTATTACCATAACTGTCAGTCAATCCTGGAAGGATCAATCCTATAAATCTTTTCGGAATTTCTTTGTTGTCTGAGTCTATCACAAATGTACCAACCCCGGATTTTCGTTCAACTATTCCGTCCTTTGCCAGTAAATTAACTGCTTTTTGCACAGTAATTCTGCTCACACCGTATATTTGAACAAGTTCTTTCTCTGGAGGTATCATATCTCCAATTTGAAAGATACCGGTGCTAATTTTTGCTTTTAAATCATTATATATTTTGGCATACAAAGAGATTTGCATGAAAAAGCTTCTTTCTTATTTTTTATGATATAAATATTATAACATATAAAAATAATAAAACAAATATAGTTGAAAGCGTTGACATAGTTGATAAAACGCGTATTATAATAGTTGTATTCATCACAACTATTATAAGGGGGTACCATATGACATAATAATAAATATCTATAAGGCGTATTCTATAACAAATCTATTTTTTGCGAGGAGAATGAAGATGAAGAAATGGAAAGTAGCTTTAACGGGATTAGCACTTTCATCAGTAACACTTGTTATTCTTTCGGGTTGTGGTTCAAAAAGCACAGGGGCAACAAAGGTAGATAGTAATACGATTACATTAATGGCACCAGATCATAGCGATGTACATCCGAAAAATGAAGATTTATGGATGTGGAAACAGTATAAAAAAATGTCAGGCGTCAATGTGAAATGGGAAACAGTAAAAGATTGGGATCAGAAGAAACAATTAATACTATCGAGAAAGACACTTCCAGATGCATTTTATCAGACTGGTTGGTCTAATGATGAGCTCGTAAAATATGGGACACAAGGGATCTTTCAGCCACTTGAGAAGTTGATTCCTAAATATGCTCCTAATCTAAATAAATTAATGAAGGAAGACCCGAGTATCAAGAAGGCATTGACAACTCCAGATGGTCATATATATGGTTTGCCATATACCGGGTCCGATCCAATGGGCGGTGGACGTGCCTTTAAGCTTTATTTCAATAAAAAATGGTTGGATAAATTGAATTTGAAAGCTCCCACTAATACTGAAGAGTTGGAGCAAGTATTGACTGCCTTTGTAACCAAAGATCCAAACGGAAACGGTAAAGCAGATGAGCAAGGATATTATATGGATTCTGATCAATTTGGTCCACTTGAACTGATGGTTAAATCTGCGTTCGGTCTCAATTCAGCGGGTAGAACGGCAATGGAAAACAACTATTATGTTGACGATAATAATAAACTACAATATGTTTTTTCTTCCGACAAGATGAAAGAAGTTTGGGAGTATGAAGCAGAACTGTATAAAAAAGGTCTCATCGCTAAAACAGCATTTGCAGGTGTAGATTATGATAAGTGGGTTGCAGATGCTGGAAAAGATGTTGTTGGATTATTCTCGTGGGTAGGAAGAGACTTTATTGGTGCAGAAGCCATGGCTAACTATGTTCCAACAACAATTTTGAATGGCCCAAATGGTCAAAAAGGCTCTCTTGTCACACAATCTCCAGTAATGGGTACCAGTGCATTTGTAATCACCAAAGATGCCAAAGATCCTAAGAAGTTATTAAAATGGGTTGATTATTTTTATAGTGAAAAGGGCTCAGAATTTGGATTTTATGGTAAAGAGGGCGTCACATATGAAGTTAAGGACGGCAAAAAAGTATATGTTGATAAAATTCTGAACTATCCAAAAGGTGCACAGTTGGGAGCTTACCAATATGTTGATAATGTGTATGCAGGATTCTTCCCTTATTTGGAACAGCCTGAAGCAAACAAAGAAATTGCATATGGTCGGGAACCTGAAGTGTATACGGACGCTCCATTAGATAATCTGCCAAAACAGATCCTGCCTACCTTTATGTCCACTCCTGATGAGTCATCGCAATTATCAACAATTACGACAGATATGAATAAATATGTTGAGCAGGCAAGAGTTAAATTTGTGACAGGTAAGTGGAACATTGATGATAACTGGGATCAATATATCTCTCAATTAAAGAAAATTGGATTAGATCAGTGGGTTAAGATTCGGAGACAACAATACGTGCGTTATCAAAAGAATTAATACTTTTCGTTTGAGATGCCTGAGGTTAGCTCCTTGGGCTATCTTTGTATTTGAACCAATATTTCATCAAATCTGAGGGAGGTATTAATATGCCGAATACAACAGAAGTGAAAGTAGAGCAGAGTGACAAGAGAAAAGAACGAGCAAAACGATGGCATTACGTCAAACGTCACAAATCGTTGTATCTAATGATTTTGATACCGATAATTTTCGTAATTATATGGAATTACTGGCCAATGTATGGAGTTATCATTGCTTTCAAAGACTATTCGCCAGCTTATGGTATTTGGGGTAGTCCATGGGTAGGATTCAAACACTTTACCAGGTTTTTTCAATCATATTTCTTTGGAAATGTTATTTGGAACACACTTCGTATCAGTATTTACAGTTTGATAGTGTCAGTGCCATTACCCATAATACTGGCACTTATGTTTAACGAGATTCGCGTAAAATGGCTTAAGTCCACAATACAGACAATTACCTATATTCCTAACTTTATTTCGGTAGTAATCATTGTTGGTATGATCAATTTCTTTTTTGGTTCACAAAATGGTGTTATCAACAATCTGGTAGAAATGTTTGGTGGCAAGTCCATAGATTTTCTTGGCTCATCTGGCATTTTTCCACATATGTATGTTTGGTCTGGTATTTGGCAAGGAGTAGGCTGGGGAACATTGATTTATACAGCAGCGATGTCCGGAATCCCTCAAGATCAATATGAAGCCGCATATCTAGAAGGTGCAAGCAGGTTTCAATGCATCAAGAACATCACCATACCTGCAATTATGCCAACAATAGTTATTTCTGCGATTTTAGCAACTGGGGGCATTATGGCGGTTGGATTCGATAAAACATTTTTGATGCAAAATGCATCGAACCTTTCGACGTCTGAAGTTCTCTCAACCTATACGTACAAGATGGGTTTAGTCAATGGTGAATATAGCTTTTCTGCGGCAGTTGGATTATTCAGCAATTTGATTAACTTTATCTTTCTATGGGTAGTAAATAAGTTTGCTCAACATGTTGGTGACACTAGTTTGTGGTAAGAAAGGAGGAAAATTCTATGGCAAAAGCAATCTATAAACCAGGCAAAGCTGATAAAGCCTTCGACGTTGCAAATATTGTAATACTCATTGTTTTTACATTGATTGTGTTATATCCAATTATATTTGTAGTTAATGCTTCATTTAGTGATCCAACCAAGATTTTTGACACGCCATTGTTACTGTGGCCTAGAGGATTTTCTCTGGACGGATATACTGAAATCTTGAAAAACAAAGACATCTTAGTCGGTTTTAAAAATGCGGTAATTTATACTGTTCTTGGAACAGTTGTAAATATTGCAGTTACGACCTTAGGTGCTTATCCTCTATCGCGTAAGGGATTTGAGGGGAAGGGATTCTTTACAATATTCTTTACAATAACTATGTTTTTTAGCGGTGGATTGATTCCAACATATTTAGTTAATCAGCAATTAGGTATTGTCAACACACTATGGGTTATGATCCTTCCAGGCGCGTTAAGTGTGTACAACATGATCTTAATGCGAACGTATTTTCAACAAAACATTCCTTCAGAATTAATTGAGAGCGCCTATGTAGATGGTGCAAACGATATGCAACTACTGTGGAAGGTTGTACTTCCGTTGTCCACTCCAATTATTGCGGTTATGGCAATGTTTTATGGTGTCGGGCGTTGGAATGATTATTTCAATGCAATGATTTATTTGCAAGATCGCTCCAAATTCCCCTTACAACTTATCTTAAGAGAGATATTGGTTCAAGGACAATTTGGAGATACTAGCCAGGCATTAATTGGTAGTGCTAGTGCACAGATGATGCTGCTGAAGTTGACTTTAAAATATAGTGTTGTAGTTGTTTCTACATTGCCCGTACTGTTATTTTATCCAGTCGTTCAGAAGTACTTTGAAAAAGGAATTATGGTTGGCGCCATCAAGGGGTGAGATGATATGTTTGCAAAAAAGTTTATGTCTATTGTTAACGATATTTACTATATGATGAAGATTAATTTACTGTGGATTTTATTTACCATTGAAGGTGGAATTATTCTTGGCATCATACCGGCCACAATTACGGTTTTTTATTGTATTCGTGATCGCTTGAAAAATGGATATGATGGTGGGGTTTATGCTGAATTTAAGGAAGCATATTGGCGTGTCTTTAAGAGCAGCATATTATTGACGTTGGGATTCTCTTTATTCGGTTTGATTTTAGTATTAAGCACTGCACTATTGAATGGCGTTGGTCAAACTAATATAGTTCTAGAGATTACACTTCGTATTGGGCGTCTTCTAATCGTTTTGATGGGGATTTTTTTCTTCCCAGTGTATTCTCATTTTGATCTCCATGGTAATAAAGTTTGGATACAGCCGTTTTTATTTTTATTTATTTGTCCAATACAGGTGGTAGTTACGGTGATCGTAATTGCGGTCAGTGCATTACTCTATATGATTGATCCACTTTTAATTTTCTTTATGGGTATTAGTTTACCAGCATACTTTATTATGGGCATGATGTTAAAAAAATTCGAAAAACTTCAAGAAAAGATACCATACATCCAAGAGGTGCAGAATTAAATGTTGATTAACGTCTGTTTTAATTAAATAGATGTACCGTTTTTTTATGGCATAACACTTTGACTAGTGCTGTGCCTCTATTATTAAGGTGGTAGTGTACAATATTTTGTGTAAATAGTAATTGAAAAGGGAAGACCTTCCCCGTATGATTAAATCGCCA
>NZ_RHOW01000026.1 GCF_003946215.1 Lapidilactobacillus mulanensis | reverse complement strand
AACCGTTCCTAAAGATGTAGACGAAGACAAACTAGTCATTGAACTTTCGGATAATAAAGACATTTTGCTCCTATGTCAATAAATGGCACATCTTTTTCTAAACACTCGTTCTAATTCTGTCGGAATTAAACCAACTGATGTAATTTGAGGTTCGGATTACCAAGTCCTCAAAATTGGAAAAAGTTGTTTGAAAGGCAAACTCTCTCTTCAACAATGAGTGAAAAGCTTCAATTGGCCCATTATCATAAGGATAACCTTGTTTTGAGTATGAGTGGCTAATCTGATGCCGTTCAAGTAAAGTTTCAACTTCATTGCTGGTGTACTGTGAACCCATGTCAGAGTGAAAATATTGTGGCTTTTGATGACATTCAAGCGCCTGATTAATCGTTTCTACAACTAACGTCGCCTCCATCTGACGACCAATCTTGAAAGCAAGAACTTGATGAACCTTTGGTTCGTAAATAGAACTGAGATAAACCCAGGTTCCTGGACGTAATTCCAAATAAGTAATGTCAGCACGCCATATCCTTGCATTGGGCTGGTGCTTGATTAAATTGGGGCGTTGTGAATGATCCACATGAGTGCCAGGTTTTTTAAATCGCCGATTCATTAAAGAGTGAATCTCCATTTCCCTCATTAATCGTAAAATTCGTTTTGATCCAACACAGATGCCTGACTTGCGAAGCACCATCGTTATTCGTGGATAACCATAGGCACGATAATTATTTTCCTAAATCAATTTAATTTTTTCTTTGAGCTGATTATCAACACGTTCGTGTTGACTAGGTTGATATCTTTTCCAATGGTAATAGGTGCTGCGCGGTAATTTCAGTGCCGAAAGAATAATTGATAAGCGGTGTCGTAATAACTGATCTTCTATGAAGACAAGGCAATTAATTCGTCCTAATGCTTTCCCAGTAACACCGCCGCAGCTTTTAAAATTTCAAGTTCCTCCTTTAATCGCTGATTTTCCTTTTGAAGTTGTTTGAATTCTTTGGACGTTACTTCAGTACCGTCTTCTAGCTCAACTGATTTAGCGCCTTTAACCCAGTTATGAATTGCGGCTGGAGAAACACCGTATTCCTCGGAAAGCGAGCGAATAGATCTTTTCTCTTCACGATGCATCTTCACAATGCTGGCTTTAAAATCATCTTGATATCGTTTCATTGGAATGCTCCTATCTTGTTTTATTAATTATGGCACAACTGTTCAGAAATTTATGTACCAAATACTAGGATAGGAGCAGAACAAGAAATAAAACGAACTCAATTTAACTCTGTCTCTAAACTTATGTCTGAGTATGGAACAACTTTTCATAGTGAAAAAGGGGGGAATTTGATGCCGTGTTCTTATACGACTTTTTTGACAAAGCCGACGAAGCGCTCGCCAATAAGAACGAACTCTACGTCGCAGTGACCAGGGCAACGAAGGAACTTTACGTTGTCCGCCCTAATGCTTAGACCGATTGAGGAGGAAAGCACTTTGGATAACCACGTCGAACAAGTATCGGAGGAAACATTGTTCCATATTTTAGATTTGTTTGAGGAAGTGGCAACGCCTTTCTGGCTAGATGGTGGCTGGGGTGTTGATGTTGTCACTGGTCGACAGCACCAGAGTCACAGAAACGTTGATATTGACTTCAATGCAAGATACACCGAGACCGTTGTCTCGAAGTTGAAGGCCCTTGGCTATGTTGTTGAGGTTGATTGGATGCCCGCTCGCATGGAACTCAAGCATGGAAAATATGGCTACTTGGGCATTCACCCCATTGCCTTCAATGCCGACGGTTCTGTTACGCAAGCAAATCCACAGGGTGGGAAGTTCATTTTCCAAAAAGAGTGGTTCACATCCACTGACTATCAAGACCGTGGGATACCCTGTGTCTCAAAAGAAGCACAGCTAATTTTTCATTAAGGGTACGAATTAACGGATAAGGATCATTTTGATATTGAAAATTTGAAAGCTATTCAATAATTGCACCTATACCGATAATGAAAGATTATAAAACTAACAAACCAAATAAGAATAAGCATTTTAAGTCAAGAGATAGAAAACCAAAAACAAAACGACTACTCAACATACATAACGTGATGGGAAGTCGTTTTGTTTTTGACAATATTATTTATCCCGAATTTCTGTGTACCTTGCCACATTTCAATCAAATCCACACAGCCTGAACTCATTACAATCGCCAGGCTGTGAATGGGTAAGCATCGAAGTCAAGTACTACATGATACTTTTATTCTTGGCCTTGATAGCTAAATGTAACGTCAGAACAGCTGGCGACCCGAACGAGTTCATAGTACAACGCAGCTAAGTCACGATCCTTCAACGTCTGGAGATAATCGTTCAAGGCATCGGCCCTGAGGGTTGTCAACTTACCGGCCAAATCATTTTTGAAATCGTAGCCGTTAATTGGGCGCTTGATTCGCTCGTCAAGCATTGCTGCCATCGCAGTTTCAGCTGCTTCCGAAGTGGTTCGCGGCAAGTCAACCAAGCTACCGTCTCTAATCGTACATGCTGTCTGAACGCCACGATCAATGACAATAATTCGGTGTTTCCTTTGGGCGGGTATAATCTCCGTGTCTCCTGAAACGGAGAGCCTTGCCTGGTTGGTTTTTGCATCCACGTGCAGCGTTGATATCACTCGCTTATCACCGTCATCCTCAACCATTTCAAAAGTATTATCTGCACCTGGATATACCCACCAATCAATTGTGCCTGGTAAGGCAGTACCGAAGTCCTCGGATTGATCAGCCCCAACCATTGGAATGATTGCCCCTGCCCGAACAAAGACCGGGTATTCCTCCAACCGACGATTAACGATCATTTCCGTATTACCTGGATAGTGCCATCCTGTTGTCATATCACGCCAATCGCCTTCCGGAAACCACATCTCTGCGGTGCCGTATTGTAAGGCTACCGATTCAGGTGCAGTTATTGGCATGACCATCATCTGGGTTCCAAATCGGTACTGGTTACGATACTGGTAGGCACGATCATCGCGTGGATAAGTGTAATACATCGGTTCAATCAGTGGGCTACCCTGCTCATGAGCTCGTACGTTCATCGTGTAAAGGTATGGAACTAAGCGATGCCGAAGTCGCAAGAACTCGGTCATTATCTGTTGGTAGCGCGAATCATATTTCCACGGCTCTTTGCCAGAGTATCGATTATTTGAACTGTGCAATCGGTTGATCGGGCTGAAGACCCCAAGCTGCATCCAGCGTGTCGTAAGCTCAGCATCCCGGACTCCGCCCATGTGACCACCAATGTCGTGACTCCACCAACCATAGCCAATATTGGAGGCAGTTGCAGTGAAATATGGTTGAAATGCCAAGGATCGCCAGCTGATAATTGTATCACCGGAAAAGCCGATTGGATAACGATGACTACCCGGACCAGCGTACCGGGAGAGTATCAACCCATTAGCATGGTGCAATTGATGATCTAAATAATGGTAGTGGTTAAGTAACCACAGCGGGTCAACACCTGCAGAGCGTGACACAGTCCCTTGTTGCCAATCGATCCACCAGAAATCAACCCCTTCTTCTTCAAGTGGACGATGCACCAGTTCAAAATAGGCACGTCGGAAATTAAGGTTCATCAAATCAAAAGACGCAGGTTCACCCTTCGACTGATCCAACTTTAACGCCTTGGCTACCGTCTGATACGCCGCTTCAAAAGGCCGAATTCCTTCAGCTGGGTGCACGTTGAGACTGGTTTGTAACCCCAGCGTGTGTAATTTAGTCAGGAAACGCTCCGGATCTGGGAATAACTGCTTATTCCACGTATAGCCCGTCCAGCTGCTCCCGTATTGCTTAGGTGTATCCGTCAGATGCCAGTCCATGTCGATCATGCCAACGGATAGCGGAATCTGTTCGGCGCGGAACCGCTCCATCAGCTTCAGGTAACTCGCCTCAGTATACGGCCAGTAGCGACTCCACCAGTTGCCCAAGGTAAACCGCGGCAGCAGCGGCGTTGCGCCGCTCAGCCGATAAAAATCATGCAGCGCTGTCTTGTAGTGATGGTTGTAGCCAAAGAAATACAGATCCGTTGACTGAGTCGCCTTGGCGCTCAAGGTCTGGTCGTCAGCCAACAGCATAGTCTCGGAGTCATCCAGCAGCGCGAACCCGTCCCGGGAAATGATGCCATCCTGCAGCGGGGTCTCACCGTCACAGCCGTCCAACGTCCGGGCGGTCCCTTTCAACGTGTTCGGGTGATCGCCGTACCGATACGTCCCGCCGTAACGCTCGTCAGCCGGGGTCATCTGGATCACCAAGCCGCTCGGCGAGAAGGGCTGCTTGTCATAGAAAAGATGCAGTTCCTTCGTGATGATCTCAAGCTGGTCGGCTTTGTCGATCACCGTGTAGTCAAAGACCGGAAAACTCCGGTTGGTGACCTGAATCGTGCGCTGGTCAACGAACTGGCCCTGCGTTGAATATTCCAAGCGCAGCAAGCCATCGGTCAAGACGGTGATGCGATAGTGGCCATCCGTCAATACGTTGTTTTTCATTTTCATCCCTCACTCGGTTAGTTTCGAGGCGATTCCCACTCTAGTCAAAAGCAGGCCCTCGAAAGGACCCACTTTTGCCCATCAAAGCATCGTCTACGCCTTCACCTCAACCACGAATGCCTCATACGGCCGCAACTGCCGATCGCCGCCAGTCAGCGCGGTGTCCGCATAATTGCTGATGATCAGCCGTTCAGCCTGATCCGTCAACGTGAACGCATTCGACTTTGCTGAGACGTTGGCAACAATCAGCCACCGGCGGTTTTGGTCCGTCCGGTAATAGGCAAACACGTCATCGGCGGTGTCTTCAAACAAGGTATAATCGCCCCAAACCACCAAGTTATTCTGCTTACGCAAGGCAATCAGCTGCTGATATGTGGCCCAAACCGAATCCGGATCAGCCACCTCGTCCGCCACGTTATACTGCACGTGGTTAGGGTTGATGTGCAGCCACGGCTTGCCGGTGGTGAAGCCCGCCCCGTCAGCACTATCCCACTGCATTGGCGTGCGCGCGTTGTCGCGCCCTTTGACATTAATGGAGTTGATCACATCCGCCGGGTTATAACCCGCCTCAACCCGTTCGTTGTAGAGATTGATGCTTTCAATATCGTCAATTTCTGCAACCGAAGTGATCGGGTAGTTCGTCATACCGATTTCTTCACCTTGATAGATGTACGGCGTCCCCTTCATCATGTGCAGTAGGATCGCAAATAACTTCGCACTCTGATCATGATAATTCTGATCATCCCCCCAGCGCGAGACGATGCGCGGTAAGTCGTGATTGTTCCAGAACAAGCTGTTCCACCCCTGATCACCTAACGCCGTCTGCCACTTGGAAAGCACCCGTTTCAAGTCAGGAACTGCCAGCGGTTGGAGGTCCCACTTATCCTTACCCGGCTGCTGGTCAAGCCCGCTGTGCTCGAATTGGAACACCATCGACAGTTCGTGCCGCGCAGGGTCTGAGAACAGCTTAGCAATCTCAGGTGTTGCGCCCCAAGTCTCGCCTACGGTCATCAAGTCTTGACCCTTGCCGCCGAAGGTCGCCTGATTCATCTCCTGCAGGTAGTCGTGGAGCTTCGGCCCGTTGCCCGTGATCATCTTATCGGGCTCCTTGCCGATCAGATCGATCACATCCATGCGGAACCCGCCGATCCCCTTGGCAATCCAGAAGTTCATCATGTCATAGACGGCGTGTCGAACCGCTGGATTGGCCCAATTCAGATCTGGCTGTTTCGGGCTGAACAGATGCAGATAGTACTGGCCAACCGTTGGGTCATATGTCCAAGCTGGACCGCTAAACGTCGAACGCAGACCGTTCGGTACATCCTGTCCTTCAACTGGATCGCGCCAGACGTAAAAATCGTGATACGGTGCATCTTTGGCTTTTCGGCCCTCCACGAACCAGCGATGCTCATCGCTGGTGTGGTTCACGACCAGATCCATCACGATCCGGATCCCGCGCGCCTTGGCTTCCGAAATCAGTCGTTCCATATCCGCCATTGTGCCGAATTCCGGCAAGATCGCTTCGTAATCCGAGATGTCGTACCCATTGTCATCGTTAGGCGACGCGTAGACCGGGCTAAGCCAGATGCCTCCGATACCCAACTGCTGCAGGTAGTCTAGGCGTGAGATGATCCCTAGGATATCACCGATTCCATCCCCATTGCTGTCTTGAAAGGAGCGCGGGTAGATCTGATACATGACAACGTTTTGCCACCATTTTCCAGTAGTCATTCAATTACCTCTTTTTTATTCAATGCGCAGTATTGCTGTTTATCCAAAACGAATTTTTGCTGACTATGACCAACATGTACCCGGATCTCACGGTACAACGCTACCGCATCCCCGGCATGGGTGACCGTTACCGCCGCAACCCCTGCAGACACAGTGATCTGGTAGAGGTTATACGCGCCATCACGGTAGGCGAAGCTGCTACCGTCATCTTGATAGTGGCGGTACGTCCCATGATCGCCAAAACACCGAAAGTCCATCTCCTGATCTGGCGCGTCGGTCAGATACTCCTGCTTCGGCCCCATCGGTACCATTGTCCCCACTCGGCCGAAGAGCGGTAACGCATCAAGTGGGACTTCGACTCGGATCTCCTGACCGCCGGCCAAGTGCTCACCGGTCCAAAAATCGATCCACTCCCCCGCCGGTAAATAAACCAGGCGGCTGGTTTTACCCTTCTCCAGCACCGGGGCGACCATTAGCGCATCACCGACCATATACTGGTCGCCGATCTCGACCACGGCTGGGTCTTGATCGAAGGCATACACTAGCGGCCGCATCACCGGTGCCCCGGTCTGCTCACCGGCGGCAAACAGATCGTACAGGTACGGGATCAAGCGGTACCGCAATTCCAGATACTTGCGATAGATCGACAGCGTTGGCTCGCCGAAGACCCAGGGTTCCTGCCGCCGATTCCCCATAGCGCTGTGGTTGCGCAACAACGGACTGAAGATTGCCCCTTCGATCCACCGAATCAGCAGCTCTGGTGTCGTATCCGCCCCGAAGCCGCCGATATCGGTGCCAGCGAAGCTGAACCCACTCAGCGCCAAGTTGCACAGCTGTGGCACCATCATCTGAAGGTGCACCCAGAGGCTCTGGTTGTCCCCTGTCCACACCGTCGCATATCGCTGCGTGCCCGCATAGGCGGCCCGCGTGATCACGAACGGGCGCCGGCCAGTTTGCTGCTGCAAACCGGCGTATATGGCCCGCGACATGTTATGGCCAAATAGATTGTGCATCTTCGCGTGGGTGCTTGGCTTCGTCTCATCGGTAAACACCAAGTCATCCGGCAGCGGTCCATCGAATCCAGCCGGCTCGTTCATATCGTTCCAGACGCCGTCCACCCCGATGGCAGTCAAGCGGGCATGGTAGTCTCCCCACCACTGGCGCACCCGAGGCGCACCAAAGTCAGGATAAACCGCTTGCCCTGGCCAGACGCGGTTCGTGTACACTTGCCCCGCCGGCGTTTTGACAAAATAATCGTGACCGATGCCATCGTCATAAACCGAGTAACCCGGTTCGGATTTAACACCTGGATCAATGATCGTCACGAGCTTGAAGCCCTGCTGATGGAGCGCCTTAACAAACGCTGCCGGCTGCGGATAGCGGGTTGAGTTCCAGGTGAACACCCGATAACCGGCCATGTAGTCAATGTCCAGATGCAACACATCACAAGGCAGGTGATACCGCCGCATGGTGGCTGCAATCTCACTCACTTCAGCGGCGTCTTGCCAGCCGAACCGCGACTGCTGATAGCCCAGCGTCCAGCGCTGCGGTAGCGGGGTTGGGCCGGTCAGCTGGGTATACTGCTGAACCACACTGGCCAGCGTCGGTCCACCGATCACATAGTAATCCAGCGGCCCCTCCGCCACGGAATAGTAGTAATACCCCGGGTTCTCCTTCCCGAGGTCAAGGTGACTCCGGGCCGCATTGTCGAAGAACAAGCCATATGGCCGGCCCTCGCGCAGGCCGTACAGAATTGGCACGGACTTATACAGCTTGGTGTAATGCTCCAGATGCGGTGATGCGTCATCCGTGTTCCAGTTGTCGTACTCGTAGCCGCGCTTATCGATAAACCCGGTTTTATCGCCTAAGCCATAAAAATGTTCATCCGGCGAAAGCGCCTTAATGACCTGAGACGATACCGTATTGACGGCACTATCACGTCCTGCATGGCCTTCTTCCTCTATGACGGAATGGCTGTCTTCTGGCAGATCTAGGTTCAACGGAACCCGTTGCCCGCGATAATCGAGCACGAGCGCCAGGTCATTCGCGTCATACACATCGACATGCCCTGAAGCATCAATATGTAAGTGCAATGCTGACGTCTGAAGGCCCACGCCGCCAGCATTGTCACGATCAACGGTGAACGGCGCCTGACTTGGCGTTGCAATCACCGCATGAGACGTCAACGATAACGCCTCGGGTGCACAGACCCGAATGATCTGCGCGGAAAAAACCTGCAAGCTAACGGCGGGGTGCGCCGTAAAGTCGATGTGAACCGTCTGATCGGCTGTCGTTATCGCTTTGATTGTCATATCAACCCTCATCTCTGCTTTGTGAGCACCGCCCGTGCCAAAGTCTTCACGTAAACATGGTAGACCCAGGCGCCAACGAGGCTAGGACCGGCAAGGCACACGAGCGGAAACATTGGTGTGTGAAAACTCACCACCAGAAGTACGGCCGCACCACCACCAACAAGCAATGCGATAATCCCGTTACTGAGCGTCATCAAGACCCCATTTTTGAGATAGTCT
Source organism: Lapidilactobacillus mulanensis (assembly GCF_003946215.1). Classification (GTDB taxonomy): domain Bacteria; phylum Bacillota; class Bacilli; order Lactobacillales; family Lactobacillaceae; genus Lapidilactobacillus; species Lapidilactobacillus mulanensis. The sequence continues at coordinate 23,122 of NZ_RHOW01000026.1, read as the reverse complement.
TGCCACGTCTGCTCTCGCAGCGTCACAAAGGTTAAACTCATCAGGTAGGCAACGCAGACCAGAACGCATAACAGCAAGTGAACTCCCATCAAGAATACTGAATGGTGACTGTAATATAGGGTCGCATTCAACACTATTGCAAGCATCACTGCTGCCACAGCACTCACCTTGACCGTCATCCAATAGCTCTGCCGTACTGTTCGCCAGCTACGTTGCCAAATATGATTCGGTACCGACTCATCCGCTTCACTGAAGGTAGCCAGGGTACGAAACACTGCGACCATCGCCGGCGATAGGACAAATGGTAGCAGCGCCAAGGCAACCAATACTAGTGACCGTATCTCATCCATTGATCGTGCATACGATAAGGCCAATGCGAAAAACAGGTACGGCCAACCAAGAACAATCCATTGCACACTCGCGACCATATACCGATAGAAAAAACGAACCAGCCCATCCGTTAGCTTCACCAAGTTCATTCCGTTACTCCTTCACGGACCCAATCGTCATCCCAGTGACAAAGTACTTCTGCAGGAATGGATAGATCAGTAGTAATGGTACCGTTGAAACCACAATCTTTGCCGCATTTAGCGTTTTGTTGGAGATCGATGTCAATGCGTGCAGTTGAGAAGCATCTGTAACTTTCGTGATATCAATATTGAGCTGCTGAATATAGGTCTGCAGTGGGTAGTTCGCCGCACGGTTCATGTAAAGCAACCCACTGAAGTAATCGTTCCAATGACCAACAATCGCAAACAGTGACACCGTGGCTAACCCTGGCAACGACAGTGGTAAGTAAATCTTCAACAAGACGGTCATCTTTGAGGCCCCATCCATGATTGCGGCTTCTTCGAGGGCGTTTGGTAGACCTTTGAAGAAGTTCATCATCAGAATAACGTTGAAAATTGGCACTGCCCCTGGTAGCACAAGCGCCCAGATCGTATCCATCAGGCCTAAGCTCTTGATCACGATAAAGGATGGAATCATCCCACCGTTAAATAACATTGCAAAGATAATCAGGTTCATATAAATGTTACGCGCATGAAAGTCCCGCTTGTTTTTAGATAGCGGATACGCCATCAAAACAATCAAGACTAAATTAATTAACGTACCAAGCACGACCCGCTCAATGGAAATCCCGAATGACAGCCAGAACTGGTGATCCTCTAAAATCATTCGATATGAGCTGAGATTGAAGTGAACTGGAATCAGTCCGACTTGATTTGCCGCCGCAGATGCACTGTCACTAAACGAGATCGCAACCATATTCACCAGTGGGAGCAGGCAAGAGGCGGTCAGTGCCAAGACAATCAGCCAAGTAAAGAAATTGGCAACTTTATTCGTATTCTTATTCACGCTGCATACCTCCTAGAAAATCTGCATGTTGGCGAACTTCTTGGACGCCTCGTTGGCTGAGATCATCAATGTGGCACCAACCAAGGACTTCAATAATCCAATCGCCGTACCAAGACTATATTGTTGCCCCAACAGTCCAACGCGATAAACATACGTATCGATGATATCGCCAGTCTGATAAACGATTGGGTTATACATGTTGAAGATCTGATCGAACCCGGCATTCAAGATGTTGGTCAGGTTCAACGCCGTCATCATCATGATGGTCGGAAGCATCCCCGGAAGGGTCACATGTAGTAGTTGACTCCACCGACTGGCGCCATCCATCTCAGCTGCTTCATATAGCCCTGGATCGATTCCAGTCAGCGCAGCAAGATAAATAATCGAACCGTAACCAAATCCTTTCCAGACATCGGACCCAATCATGATTGGACGGAACCAATCATTACTTCCCATAAATAGGATTGGCTTAACCCCAAAGGTCTGCAGGAACGTATTGACCGGGCCATGGTAGTCAAACAGATTGATGACCACCGTTGCCAGCACAACCCAGGACAGAAAGTTAGGCAGGTAAACGACAGTTTGGATTGTTCGCTTAGCCCAGTTGACTCGAATTTCGTTCAGCAGTAAGGCAAAGACCACCGGCACAATCGTGTTAAAAACGATCTTCCAGCCGGCAATAATCACCGTGTTTGCGAGAATCTGCATGCTGTCTGGGATCTGGAACATATACTTAAAATTGGCGAGACCAACCCAGTCAGAGCCAAGGATGCCTTTTGCTGGGATGTAATTTTGAAAAGCCATTACGATCCCCGCCATTGGCACGAAGCTAAATACTAGCAGGAACAGCATTCCCGGGAGCATCATGAGGTGATACATGAGTTGGGAGTCTTTGTGTTGCTTTTTTTGAGTGCGTGCTAATTGCATTGTCTCTCCCCTTCCGCCTAGCGTTGTGACTCGTGCACAGCACTAGTTCTGTGACTTGATCTCCTGTTTGACCTCTTTGGTGATTTCATCGCCACCGAGTTTGTGCCAGCTCTTAACAAAGTCATCGAACTTATCAACACTTTCTTGGTTCGTCACAATCTTCAAGAAGGTGGCATCTTCCATCTTGTTCAAGTTAGCCCACTTCTGTTTCATGGTTGCGGTTTGGCCAAAGAAGACAGGGTGAACTTCTTCAATTTTGGACAACGTATCTTTCATCTTACCCGTAGAGACATCGCGGGTGATATGGCCACTCCAAGCATTGTTATCAGCGTTAGCAGGGTCTGCATTATAGGCCTTGATCTTCTTATAGTTCTGGTAGTCGTCCAGAATCAGCGTCTTAGGATCTTTCTTTCCGTTAACTGCTTTCATGATGTTATCATGCATGTCGGTCGTTGCTGTCGCGTAGTTAATCAGTAGATCAACTGGCTTACCGCCATCGTAACCCTTCAGACCATAGTTAACGATTGGCTTGTATGCGTAATCCTTATAAACCAGCTTATCATTCAAAAGACTAGCAATTTTCGCTAGGAGTTCCGGGTGCTTGAACCCTTTGCGGACAACGAAGTATGACCCTGCTGTGTTCTGAGTGTACGCTTTGACCTTACCGTCTTTGTCGGTGATGACATACGGTTGCCAGTCAGCCTTCGGGTTATTCTTGTAGGCATCAGTCAGCGGATAGTCCCCAGACCACCACGGACCAAAGAACGCACCACATTGACCGCTGATAAGGATAGATTCAATCTTGTCTCGTACGCTCATCTGCGGATCAATCAAGCCCTTCTTGAACCAGCCTTGCAGGTAACCCAGCGCCTTCTTGGTTTCTGGCGTTGTGGATCCATAGACGACCTTGCCGTCTTGCTTAATCCACTGGCGTGGGAAGGAATTAAACTTGGACATCACATCATCAGCTTGGAACAGAGAGGCATAACTGCCCCCAACCGTCTTGGACAGGCCCAGACCAATTGTCTTGCCTGCACCATTATTGCCAGGATCCTTAGTCACGAACTGTTCAAGGATATTTTCAACATCATCGATAGTCTTTGGTTCCGCAAGCCCCAACTTATCCATCCAGTCCTTGCGTACCCACAACATAGTTGGGAGGTTGTTGGTCTGTGTGGTCGGCAGCGCCATTAGCTTACCGTTGAAGGTCGCCTGCTTCAGTGGCCGACCCCCATATGAGTCATACATCTTCTTGATCGACTTAGTGGTGCTGGTCTTGTATACCGAAGACAAATCTTGAATCAGGTCATTGTCTACTAACTGCTGAAGCTGGCTTTGATTGACTGCCATAATGTCAGGTAGGTCACCCGTTGAGATCGCCATAGCAACTTTCTGATCGTAGTTATCGCCGTTTTCAGCCTCAAACTTATCAACACTGACCGCGTTCAGATTCTTCTTAATGTAACGGGTATAGACATTATTTTCGTAACTATCACCTTTAGGTAATTTCGGTGCACCAGGAATTGATTTACCTACAGTATACTTAACAGTATTCTTGTACTTTGCGAATGGCTTCTTTTCTGCGACAGTAGCCGCAACGTTATCTTTATCAGAACTCGACTCGCCTTTGCTCATGCATGCGGTTAATAATAGAGGTACTGCGCATAATAATATCGTTGAAGCAATTATCTTTGCATTAATCTTCATCACTGTTCTCCTCCTGCAATTCACATGTTTTAATTTTCCATCAACGTAAACGTTTACGTTGATGCTAAAAAAATTTCCTATACTGATCGTCGTTCAAAAATACGATGCTTTAAAATTTCCGACTCAATCACCTGTCCAGAGTCGATTGCTGTCGTGAGCTTCTGAACGGCCTTGGCGCCCATTTGGAAAAAAGGTTGACTGACCACTGTCAACGCTGGATTTGCCATTTCAGCAACGCGCGTATTATCGTACCCAATCACAGCAATATCGTCTGGCACACGTAATCCTAGATCCCCTGCCGTGTTCATAATTCCTAGTGCAGTATCATCAGAAACTGCAAAAACCGCATCCGGCCGATGCACGAGTCGAAAGAACGCGTGCATTGCCTCAATTCCGGACTCGAAAGAAAAGGTTCCAGAATGAATCCACTCGGATTCAACTGGTAGATTGTGATCCAGCATTGCTTGGCGATAACCCGCCACCCGTGGCAAGCCTGCTATTGTGTCTTGCATATTAGGACCTGCAATCGCAACCGCACGGTGTCCGTGTTTAATTAGGTAGGTGGTTGCGTCATAAGCAGCAGTCTGATCATCCACCTTGATATAAGGAATCCCACTATTACTCTTCGTTGAGACGAGAACAACTGGAAATGCCAAATTTTGAATTTGATTTTCTACCGCCTCATCCAACGATATCGAAGCAATGATGAGTCCTTCGACCCGACGTTCCGCCATTAAGCTGACACAGTCCATCAAATTTGTTCCGTCTTCACCTGCGTGCGTAATAATTACGCTATAATTATTACGGCTCGCGACAGTTTCGATTCCTTCCACAATATCACCGTAAAAAAGTGTAGGAGCGTTGGGCATGATTAAGCCGATAATTCGAGCTGAACTCTTCTTCAAGCTTGCCGCCATTTTGTTGCGATAGTAATTAATTTCACGAGCCGCGCTCTCGATTTTTTCTCTGGTCTCTTCGCTGTACCCCCCTTGGTTGTTAAGTACGCGTGAAACAGTGGCGATCGATACACCTGTCATCGTAGCAACATCTTTAATCGTTGGCATATTCGGCCTCCATGTAAACGTTCACTCAACTAATATAGCACACGTGTTTACGATCGGCAATAGTAAGCGCTTAAAAAGCCGAAAAAAGCCAAGCATTTAGTCAATCGCTTTCGGCATTTGCCACACAAGTCAATCAAAGCGAGCTAGCCGGCACAAACAACCTAGCGCAACTCGCAGCCCTCATTCAAGCAACCCAAACTGCCATTAACCAAATGCAGTCAGCAGCCAGTCAAACCAGTACTGCTACCAGCGAAAATGTTGCCAAAGCAGCCGCCGAGCTCAACCTGACACCCAATCAAATGAAGGCCTTAACGGATGCAGTGACCAACACTTATACAGCCAGCAACAATCGCCAGCAAGCTGCCTTGGAACCCCTTCTGAATAAACTGCAAAGTGCTCTGAACTCACTGCAAACCGCTGCAAGCCGTCAAAATCAAACAGCAAGTACAGCCAGCAGCGCCTTATCCCAGTTAACTAACGCTGCAAGCCAACTTGCACAAGGTAATGTCCGGTTATCAAGCGCCGTTGAAACCCAGCTTGCGCCAGGTGCCGTTTCTCTAGCCACTGGTTCAGCCGCACTAAATAGCGGGATCAATCGCCTTGACGCTGGCGCAAAGAAATTGAACGCCGGACTGGAAACATTATCCGCTAGTGGGCAAACTCTTATCAGCGGTAATCAGCAGCTATCCGCAGGTGCTCAGAAATTGCTCGCAGGCGGACAAAAACTTTCTACCGCAGATAACCAGCTTACCGATAGTATTACGACACTTTCTAAAGGTAATCAGCAGCTCTCTACTAGCCTATCTAACGGAACTAAGAAACTGCCGAAATTACACTTTACCAGCGCTACAGCACACATGATCGCCAGCCCGACCAAGGTCACCGATCACGATCGCGATTCAGTACCAAATAACGGTACAGCAATGATGCCTTATATGGCCGGTGTTGCTTTATACGTTAACGGCATGGTCTTAAACATGTTGCTTGATACAGTCACACCAAGAAGAAAGCCCAAACGGGTCGTTGATTGGTGGGCAAGTAAAGCTGTTATGATCAACGGTACCGCAATCGCTGCGGCAACGGTTGAGTTACTGACACTGATCACCCTTGCTGGCTCTGGTGCAAATAGTCTGAGAGTGTGCCTTTTACCTAGTTGTTGATAGGGTGTTGTAGGTTATGCTGGCACCATCGCTTTTAATTCGTCCACGACTGAAAACCCGATGAGGCTTAGCTCTCGTCGGGTTTTCTTGCGTAATGCGTGGATGACTTCAATGCCGCTGAGTGTTGCACTAGCGGTTCGGATGCTTTGGAAACTTGCTGACCGTACCCGGTGTCGTTTAATGAATCGATGATCTTGTTCGATTAAATTGTTTCGATACTTGGAACATTGATGTGCTGATTTGCTCAAGTAGTCTTGTTTTATCAGGTGTTTCACTGCCTTAAGTGTTGCTCGATATTGATCGGTGACTAAGCGATCAGGACGACCATTGGTCGTCAAAAGCCGTTTCAAAAAGTGATAGGCTGCCGCATAATCACGATGCTTTCGCAGTTCGAAGTCGAGCGTCAGACCGTTGCTATCAATTGCACGATACAGATAAGTCCCATGACCTTTGACGTTGATGTAAGTCTCGTCCATCCTCCAACTTTTGGTATGAGAGGTTTGATGTCGGCGCCATAAAGCCTTAAAGATGGGACCATAATGATGAACCCAACGCATGACCGTGGTGTGATGCACACTAACCCCGCGATCACGTAGCAATTCAACGATATCACGGTAGCTGAGACTGAACCTAAAATAGTAGCCAACGGCTACTATAATGATATCCTGTTGAAAGTGGCGTCCTTTAAAGTAATTCATGCGCACAATCCCTCGTTTCTTGTCACTCAGTATACTAGAATGAAGTTGCCAGGCAAACTTTGCACCAGAGCCTCTAGCAGCAGTGCCTCCACCGCAAGTTCCTCGTCCGAAGTCACCAATGAATCGGCCACTTCAAGTTCATGGACGCAAAATACCGACACCACCTACCCGATTGATGCTATGAAAACAGCACCACTTGCACCTGCCAGTGAGCTAGCGGGTCTGACAGACGCTGACCGGGCGGCCTTGTTCTTCACGGCTTACTGGACCCTCAACGGCTTACAACAATCCGAAGTCGCTGACTACGCAAACAGTACTAGTGAAACCTACAGTTATCATCTCGTCCCGGGATCTAGCAGCAAACTCATCGTGTTCTCTGAGTTTATCCCTTCGGTCAATCAGACAGACTATATGTTTTATGCCCTGATTGATGGTGAGCAGGTTGCCTTCTACAATATGTATCAGTCCAAAACGCCTATTACCAGTCTTGCTAGTCAATACAGCCTCACGGTTCCCGGTACCACTTTGCGGCCTAGCATGCCTGAAATACGTGACAGTGACATGAACATGCGGCAGCTCATTGGGGCCTTTAAGTCCGATAAAAGTTTCGATCAGACTAAGAAAGGCTTGCATCAAGGGGCGGATATACCGTTATAGTGCGCTACAACTGAAGCGACTACCTGCGAAGCCCCACTAAGCTTTCAGATAGCCGCTTTTTATTGACCGTGCTTGATTAAATTCAAAGACAGGCTTTTTTCATAGGGATCATGACATTTGTCACATACCATTCATGACATTCGTGACTACTGGCTAGCCCACCCACCGCGTAGTATCAATGGTGGAGGTGGACGAAATGACCACAGTAATTCAAGCAGAACATTTAAAATTTAGCTACGGTGACAAAACAGTCCTAAAAGACATTAATTTGACGGTTCAGCCAGGTGAAATTGTCGGCTTAATTGGGGCGAATGGTGCTGGTAAAACCACATTTCTGAATATTTTACTCGGTCTTTTAGCAGGTACTGGGGAAGTCAGCGTTTTTGGTCAGCGCCCAGGTGCGCCTGATAGTAAAGTTCGTCTTGGTTCAATGCTCCAAGGTGACATGGTGATTGCAGGCACAACCGTCGGGGACCTGATGCAGCTTGCCGCGGCGCAATCACCTCGTGCACTTGACCCGGATGCTTTGTTGAATGAGTTTCATTTAAGCGATTTGAAACCACAACGGCTAGGCATTCTTTCCGGCGGTCAGTTGCGGCGAATCACGTTCGCTGTTGCGCTCGTTGGCAATCCTGATCTGTTATTTTTGGATGAACCAACCGTTGGCATGGATGCGCAATCTCGCAAAGCTTTCTGGACGCAAATTGAACAACTGCGGCAGCAAGGTAAAACCATGGTGATTACCAGTCACTACCTCGAAGAAATTCAGCAAGTTGCTGATCGGCTTTTAATCCTCCAAAATGGTCGCTTTGTCTTTAACGGCTCCCTGCAAGCACTTCAAAAACAGCATCTTGGCGCGACCATTACCTGTGAAACCGATTTGCAGTCAGCAATTTTCAACGGCCTGCCAGCAGTAGATAAGGTTCAACTTGTTGCCCCCAAACTGATCATCCATAGCACGGATGGCGATCAAACACTCCGAGCCTTGGTACCTATGTTGGATCGGCTTCATCAAGTCAGCGTGACCCGGGAATCGCTGGAGGATATCTTTTTACAATTGACTGGGAAGGACGACGAAAAATGAAAACTTTTAAAACGCAACTTGCCTTTGATGGCAAACGATTAATTTTACGTAACTTTTCCTATATCTTCTTTTCGCTGCTAATGCCGGCTGGCTTCTATTTGCTCTTCACAAAAGTCATGGTCAGCGGCTCTTCAACACAAATGAAGCCGTTCTATGTAAGTTATATGGATAGCATGATCGTTTATAGTGTTCTGATTAGTGCCCTCTTCGGAATTGCCGCGATTCTGAAACGAGACCGTGACCAAGGGCTTGTTACTTTCTTGAGCTTATCTGCTCACGGTACCTTTCCCTACTATCTTTCAGTCGCTTTCTGGATGTTAATGATGAGTCTGTTCTCAGTTGCTGTGATGGGTAGTTTAGCTGTTGGCATTAACGGTGTTAGTCTTCATTTCGATCAATGGCTCTCGCTATTTGGTGTCGTTTTGATCGGACAATTGCCCATTATGTTGATCGGTATCGGCTTATCGTACATTCGCAGATATGAAACGCTCAGTCTTGCCAGCAACCTCATCACTTTCCCGATGGCGATTGTTAGCGGGTTGTGGTGGCCCATCAACATGTTGCCTAAGTGGTTGCAGTCAATCGGTGAACTCATGCCCACCTATTTTGTGAATCAACTATTAAATCAACTCACTTCCCGTGCTAAAGTAGACTTAACGAATTTGCTGGGCATTGTTGCTTGGTTTGTGGTGACTGGTTTACTGGTGATCGTGCTCTCAAAGCATGAACAGCGAAAGAGCGTGGCCTTGGGTGAGGCGTAAGTTAATCACACGCATTAAAAATCTAGAATGGACCAGCTATATTTGGCTGGTCTATTTGCCTGCGATCATGGCTGAGTTCATCCCCGTTAAATCAGAGGCTGATTGGTTTTGGCTTGGCTTGTGTGGTTTATTTATCATTGTCTACATACTCGTCAATGAAATTGACCGATGGCTCCCGGTCACAATACCACTTGAATTAGGCATTACAGGGTTATTTTCGATCTTTGCTTTCAACAACTACATGCTAATCTTCCCGGGATGGCAGGTCTCTTTTATGTTGGGTTGGTATCCGCGAAAATATTTTCGGTGGTTTGCTTCAGCATACTATGTCATCATCGGTATTGGCCTGTGGCGTGCTAATTTAGCGCAACCAGGCATCTTTCAGTCATCATTTGGCGAAATCTCAGGACTCATTTTCCCGATTGCGTCGCCAATGCTGGCGTATAATTTTTCCCGATCAGTCATCCATCAGCGGCAACTCCGGCAAACGAACCGCCGCCTGCAAGTGGTCATTCAACGTGGCGAACGAGAACGGATCGCGCGGGATTTGCACGATACGCTCGGTCAGAGTTTTTCGATGATCACCTTAAAAACCGAATTGGCGAAAAAGTTACTTGTCAAAGCTCCGGAGCGAGTGGCACAGGAACTGGATGATATCGCGCAAACAAGTCGTGATGATTTGCAACTCGTACGGGCAATTGTGAATGATCTCCATCAGCAGTCCCTCAGCGAAATGTTGTTGTCTCAAGGAAAAAATCTCGCTGAGGCTGACGTCATGTTGATCACTAGCGGTGAAAACGAAGCAACTGAATGGCCAACTAAGGTTCAGAGTCAGTTTAGTGCCGTCATGACAGAAGCCATCACAAATGTCATTCGCCATGCCCAGGCCCATCAGGTGGAAATCACATTTGATCAGAGTCCCACCACCTATTCCGTGACCATTCAGGATGATGGCAAATCCAAAAACTATGTCCGGGCTGGTTCCAATGGTATTAGCGGCATGCGCAGTCACATGCACGAAGCTGATGGCACGTTTAGCATTGACCATAATCGCCAAGGCACCCTCGTTTCATTAACACTACCAAAGGAGGTGCGATCCTAATATGATTACCTTATATCTCGCGGAAGATCAAAGCATGTTAAACTCCGCCCTCACCCAGCTACTCGACTTGGAAGATGATTTACACGTGCTCGGCAGTGCTGGTGACGGCGCAAAAGCGTGGCAGGACATTCAACAGCTCAAACCGGACGTTGCCGTTCTGGATATCGAGATGCCCAAGTTAACCGGATTGGATGTTGCCGATAAGATTCATGACAGTGAGTTACCAACAAAAGTCATTATTTTAACGACCTTCGCACAGAAGGCTTACTTTGAACGCGCCATTGCTGCCCAAGTAAATGGTTATTTGCTCAAAGATAGCCCCAGTGATGATTTGATTGACGTTATTCGAAAAGTGATGACGGGCCAAACGGTTTACGCCCCGGAATTAGTCACGAATATGGTGACAGCTGAAAGCAATCCCCTCACCGACCGCGAACTCGCTGTTTTGGCGGCAGTCGCCAGCGGCTTATCGTCAAAACAAATTGCTGCCTCGCTATTTCTCTCAGAAGGAACCGTTCGTAACTATTTGTCCGCTATTTTCAGTAAGCTCGGTGTTCATAATCGAATTGAGGCCGTGCAGATGGCTAAGAAGAATAAGTGGTTGGAATGACTGTTTTATCAAATCAAGTGCAACTTTTTACCCATGAAGACTTCTGATGGCGTCTTCCAGCCTAAGACCTTGCGTGGTCGATTATTCAGTTGTTCAATGTAAGTCTCAATTTCCTGGTCGCTCTGAAGGTCTAGGTCTGTGTTCTTGGGAAAGTATTCTCTAATCAGTCCGTTGGTGTTTTCGTTAGTTCCTCGTTGTTGAGGCGCGTGTGGGTCAGGAAAGAAGACCTTTGTATTCAGACGTTCTGCCAGCTCCCTGTACCGGGCAAACTCCCTTCCACGGTCAGGAGTCACTGTTCTTACTCGGTTAGCTGGTAAGGCACCAAGCAGCTCAATCATGACGTCTCTAACAGTGTCAGCTTTTGCGTTGGCCGTTCGCTTCGAAAGCAGATAGCGTGATTTACGGTCAACTAATGTTACTAATGCAGAGTGTCCTGTTTTACCGCGTACTGTATCGCCTTCCCAGTGACCAAACCAGCTGCGATTTTCTGCCGACCGGGGTCGGTCGTGAATTGATGGCACGTCATTGAAGCGCCCCCGGCGTTCATTTATGGTGCCTTTGATTTTGCGCGTCTTGCCTCGGTGTCGAAGCAGCCTTGGTAGCCCGCGAGCACCATGGCTCTTCAATGGAACGCCGAGATTATCTAGGTAGATACCTCTGTAGATAGTCGAATAGCTGATGCGAATAGGACTGCCTTCTAGTGACAAGCGACCAGCAATCTGCTCAGGGGACCAATGTAGCACCGTGATATATCGAATGACAGCGTCACGAGTCCCCGGTCGATCGAGGATCCGAGGACGCCTGCTAGCCAAGCGAACCCGCCGGTAGCGGTCCTGAGCGGTGGCTGCCGAATAGCTCCGCCAGCCGCCGTTACGTGCAATTTCACGGCTGACTGTACTCTTGGAACGACCTATCTCTTTGGGGATGGTATCAAGAGTTTTGCCTGTAGAGATACCAAGCAGTATCGATTCACGGTCTTTTAAGGTAAGATGGGTGTACGGACTCATAGTCGAGTTCTCCTTGTAGTTGGTCTTGTGGTGATTCCATTTTACAAGGACTCAGGCTATGAGTCTTTTCTATTTGACTAATTTGTTGCACTTGAATTGTAAATCCGTCCTGCTTTTCGTTTTAGGTAAAGCTTGAGAGGCGTGACTTATTTTTGTAACACCTTAATACGACTGAACTGTCGCCCCAATCAGCCCTGGCCCTGTATGCACGCCCAATGACGGTGAGACCTCACCAATAAAATCAACTGGCCGACCAGTCGCTTCACGAAGTTTCTCTGCCAACTTTTTAACTAAAGATGGGTTTTGCCCGTGGGCTACTCCTAAACGATAGTGGGTGCTTTTTAAACAATCCTGTTTGACTTGTTCAACCAACTTTTGAATCGCTTTTTCTTCAGATCGCGCCTTAAAAAGAGGGTAGTAGACGCCTTCTGGATCACATGAGATCACCGGTTTAATGTGCAAAACCGAACCGACAAGGCCTGCCACTCGGCCGATTCGACCGCCGGCACTGAGGTACTTCAAGGTTGGCACGTAGAAATAAATCCGACTTTTGACGATTGAGGCACGAACTTTTGCAATCACGTCCTGAAAAGATTCCCCTGCATTGATCAATGATGCGGCATAGGCTGCTTGGATGCCACTGCCAATGCCGATGCTTTTTGTGTCAAGAATGGTTACGGTGTCAGCGGGAAAATCTTGCGCGGCCAATTGAAAGACGTTGTTCGTCACAGACAACGCGCTCGAAATTGTGATACCGAGGATCTGCTGATAACCAGCCGCGAACAGCGCATCCATCGCTTCTTTGGCAGCTTGTGGTGACGGACTGGACGTCTTCGGCAAGGTTTCCGCCGTTGCTAACGCCGAATAAAATTCATCCGGTGTGATATCAACTGCATCAAGGTAATTATGCCCATTCATAGTAATATTCAGCGGTGCGACTGCAATATTTTTATTTTCATCAAGAACACTTTGAGGGACATCAGAACCCGAATCAACGACAATTGCAATTTTTTTGGTCATGTTCTGCCTCCTTGCGGCTTTAATATCCATATTATATGGTTTCTAAGACTAGATGTCAATAGGTTCACCACATATATCTTTTTTCGTTCATGTGAATATTCAGCCAGTTTTTCCAACAAAAGTCGCTTCCACAGCAAAAAGAGAGTCAACCAGTCACGGTCAACTCCCTTTTGTCCTATTTCCGACGAAGTTTTGTGGTTACATCGCAATATCCCCATTCTTAGAAACTTTCATGAAGATTAGCAAGGAAATCACTGTCAACGCGGTCAAAATCGTTGATAGTGCAGCTGCAACGCCGTAATTTCCACGAATAACTTCGGTATAAATGGCTACTGTCATTGTCCGAGTCTTGACGTTGTACAACAGAATGGATGTGGATAATTCTGAGATCATCGTGACCCATGAAAGAATGGCCCCATACTAATCCCTCGTTTTGAATGCGCTTACGCATATCAAGCTTACACGAGCCGATCTGTTCTGTCAGGCATGGCGATTTTTATGGACTTTGTTCCGGGCGATTTGGCCGCTTATTAAAGCTTCTTAACCAACACCAAACAAGGATTCCAAGCATCCCATAATGTCGGGAAAACTTCCAATCGCTCAAATCCCACTGACTCGTAAAAACGGATGGTTTGATCATATTCAGGACCTCAATTTTCAAGTCAAGTGCAACGATGATAACGAATTCTTGATAGTGGTCTAGGCTGTTACGCCATGCATCGGTAGTAATCGCATGGGCGAAGATAGTTCAGAATACGTCTGGGACGATGGTTCAGTGCGGATTGGACTGCTTGAATTTCAACCAGGGTAACTGCTCTGAGAGACTTCCCTTTCGGGAAGAATTCCCTAAGCAGTCCATTGGCGTTCTCGTTTGTGCCACGCTCCCAAGGCGAGTACGGATGTGCGAAGTAAATCTGGGTTCCAACAATCTCTGAGAACCTGTCTAGTATCTTTTAAGAACTATCTTCAGGAAGGCCAATACAACCATTTGAAGACTGCTGTTAAGGGCACGTTCACAGTTTTTCCAAAGTCGCCGACATTTGTCTAGCCAACTCCATGAACGTTCAACGATCCATCGTTGCGGTAACACCGTGAACATATGCAACTCGTTGCGTTTAGCTACCGTCGTCTTAGCATTCAAAATGAGCTTCACCAGATCCGCAAAGTCATTGCCAGTGTAGCCACCATCAACCATGACATGCTGAACCAGCTCTAAATTTTGGCTAGCCAAACTAAACATAGCCAATGCACCTGAACGATCTGATACATTAGCTCGTGTCACCAGAATGGCTTGTGGTAAACCATTAATATCAACCGCCATATGACGCTTAATCCCTGAAATCTTTTTGCCGCCATCGTAGCCACTATTTTTCGTTAAATCAGTGGTTTTAACACTTTGAGCATCAACAATCACAAACGACGTTCGGGCCGATCGGCCCTATGCAAAGCGATAGGAAGCAACAGTTTTTTTAAAAGCCTTTCTAATAGCGAATCAGCTGTCGGGTCTGGTTTATCTCGCCACATATCGTAATAGCGGTAGACAGTGTGCCATTCCGGGAAATCGTGCGGTAATTCACGCCATTGACACCCTGTAGTAAGCGAGTAAAGGATGGCATTGAATACGTCATAAAGATCATAACGACGCGGTCTTGTATGCTTGCGGAAGTTTTCTAAATCAGGTTGTATTAACGCAAATTGCGCTCGAGAAATATTGCTTGGATAATCTGGCATGACAAACTCCTCAGTCGGTTTTCCACAATTCTACCAGATTCAGCAGATACTAGACAGGTTCTAAGACAAAGCTTGGTACCTCGATTGATGAAAGACCCATTGAAGTTCAAGACCGTCGGCAAGGGGGGCATTGGGAAGGGGATTTAGTGAAAGGTAAGCGCGTTGATAGCGAACCTGCGTTTCTGGTTTTGACAGAGCGGACGAGTCGCTTCGAAATCATCATCAAGCTCGCTAACTACAAAGCAAGTACCTGTAAGGTGGGACTTCAGTCCATCATTGATGATTACGGTGCGGAATACTTCACCACCATCACCTTTGATAACGGCAGTGAGTTCGCACAACTAGATTCAGTAGAAGGAACTGATGTCTACTTTGCTCATCCGTACTCACCATGGGAGCGCGGAACAAATGAGAACCAGAACGGCCTTCTACGAGAGTTTATTCCGAAAGGTCGCTCACTCCACCATTACGACATCATTGATATTCAGAGCTTCCAGGATGCACTCAACAGCCGGCCTCGTCGTATCTTGGGCTACCGGAGTGCGGCGGAACTGATGCCGGAACTCTAAGCTGTGTACCACTTATAGGATTGGACTAGAAACTGTTGCACTTAGATTGACAATACGGGGAATCTTTTGCTTTAACTCATCGCTCAGCTTAGTTTTCCGACCACATCGTGATCGCTTCAGCCGAACGCCCATTTGGATATTGGACAGCCCTAGTTCACAAAAGGTTTCGATTTTAATTCGTTCGGAATAGGTTATACTAGACAAAAGATCAGCTCCTAAAAGATGGGTTTGTGGTAAACACCATTTTAAAGGAAGCTGATCTTTTTTGTCCGAACAGCGTTCGGATTAATTTTACAATCTACCTTAACATTAAATTTCTTTCGATACCTTATAAAGGTTGTCCGTTTAATTCCTGTATTACGGGCAACATCGACATCACTCATGCCTGCCTGATAAAGTTTAAAAGCATGTTGCAAGCGGGGATCGTCTTGGGTGTATTGGGGTTTGCGCCCATGATATTTACCCTGCTGCTTAGCTAAGGCAATCCCTTGCTGCTGGCGCTCAATGATTCGCTTACGTTCACTTTCGGCCTGATACTTATAGAGTTCAATAATCAAGTTGGTCATCAGTTGACGTAAATTTGGGTCAGCAATCCCTGTCATGGACGGTAAATTCAACACATCTAGGGTGGCACCCTTATTTTGAATGGAGTTCATGATCTTAGTCAAATCATGGTTGTTTCTGCCTAAGCGATCTAATTCAGTGACCATTACAATATCACCCTCACGAATATAGGCCAGCATTTTTTGCAGTTCTGGCCGATTAGTGTTAGCTCCACTTAATTTATCCGTAAATAATTTATCAACGTCTTTTAAAGCCGCTAATTGTCGATCTAAATGTTGCTCCTTGGAACTCACGCGCGCATAACCGATTTTAGCCATTTCCAATTCTCCTTTTGGACAGTTCTAATGAACACTTGTAATTCCTAGTATAGCACAGAAATAAAAAAGACCATTAGGGTATACCCTATTGGTCGCTTTTGATCCATTATCAATGGCTTTTTAAATTAGGGCCTAGTACTTTTGGAATGGAAATACTTTCCAACACCAAAAATTCTAGACCCAAATAATTTTACAATCTACCATGGCTAAAATGTTAAGCATGCGCGATTTCGACTACTCCAAGATCGGCAACATCTTTGAACTAGACGAAGTCACCCCTAAAATGGCAACTGAAGAACGCCTTGATGATTCTGGCAACAAAATCATGGGCAATGATGGTACACCGCGGAAATTCAACACGGATGAAATTGTCGGCTATAAGTATTCCGTCACGATTCTGGAAGGTGAACATCGTAAGAAGTCCACTCAGATCACCGTTGCTGGTCTCGACTGTCCAATCAACAACGCGGAAATCATGAAACGTGACAGCGTGAAATGCCGCTTTACCGGTTTAGAACCAAGCATGGTCGGCAACCCAATCTACTACAAGGCTGAAAAGATTGAATTAGTGGCCCCGCAGGCCAAATAGAAACACTCTGGGCTACCCAATCTAAACGGGTAGTCCTTTTTCTCGCAATTCTACTTGGTCAGTTGCCGATAACGTTCAAACAGCATGGCGACGGTATCACTCTCGGTGGTGCCTTTAATTGTCAGCCCATATGCCCGCATAACGGCTCGATCATTATCTTGGTGGGCTTTGCGCAGTTCAGGAACTGTCGCCAACGGATCATAGAGATCAGCTAAGCTACTATCCGGGTAAAGTTTACGGGCATCGAGAATCCCCTGGGCTGTTTGTTCAATCTGCGCCTTTTGCTTATCATCAACTTCTGGCCACGGAAAATTTGCATAGACGGTTGGCGAGTAACTGTAATCGCTCTTCATTCTACCAGCAACCGCACGCATCCACGCCATATGCACATTAGAAGTCATCACACCGAACATATACAGACTGGCATTCGGAACGAGATACAGCTTGTTGCTGGCAATAACCGCTGGAGACATCCACCCCATCGGCACATAACGTCGGTTTTCGCTCGAAACCTCAGGGACCGCTAGATAGTTTGAATCCGGTTGACGAATTTCAGTGAATAACATGGGCATTTCCGCCAATGCTTTAACTGACGGTGTAGGACTTTTCAATCTTGCTTCGGTGACGGCCGCTAACCGTTCCATAATTGGTGGAACAGAACGAAATTGACTTGGTGATACACCCTTTAACCAAATGCAGTACCGCTCAACATTATTGATAAAGTCTCTGGAGCCAACATAACGTCGGATATAACTTTCTGTTTGCGGGTACTGCTTAATTAACGCCGCTCGTTCCGCTGGAGAAAGAATTAAGTTACCCCCGTCTGTTGGTTGGCTTCCCTTAGACATCACAGGAAAGTTGGCACCGGAAATACTAGTCTTTCGACGTGGCTGTGGGAATACATCAGTTCCCGCGGTAAGATACGCATTGATATGGTCAACCAGCTTCATCTGCCCCCCTTCAAACAGACGCTTCTTCTCCTTGCGTGGGTAGCCGGTGAAGCCAATGATGACCACATGGACTTGCGCCTTCTCCTTGGCCTCACTGCTCCAGCGGAATGTCCGATAGGCGAATTGAATTTCAATGCCCTTCTCGAATAGTTTTGGCCAAAGCGTTGGCGCTTGCTCACCTTGCGTGATCGAGTTAGTTGAAACAAAGGCGACCTCGGTCGTCTTACCTTGAATGAAGTCAGCCGCTTTGTTGTACCACGCCGCCACATAATCCAGCTTGCCATACTTGGTAAAATCATGGAAAGCAATATCCATGTCCGCTGCTTGCGCGCGTGTCCGCTTTTCGTGACCATAAAATGGTGGATTACCAATGATGTAAGTAATTTTCTCGCCGCCGACTACCGTTTCCCAATCGAGACGGATGGCATTGCCCTCTGTGATGTTGGTGTACGTCTTCAATGGCAAAAAGTCCATATTCGCGTAAACAATCGCCGCCGTTTCTTCCATCATCTGCGATTCAGCAATCCACAGCGCTGTCTTGCCGACGGACACCGCAAAGTCATTGATTTCAATACCATAAAACTGTTGAATGGACACCTTGATCAAATCGTCATCAACTGCCAACATGCTTTCATTCCCGTAAATCAAGCTGATAACCTGGTTTTCGAGCTTCCGCAATGACAAATAGGTTTCAGTCAGAAAGTTACCTGACCCACACGCTGGATCAAAGAAACGCAACTTACCGAGCCGGGCTTGAAAATCTGTCGCGCGCTGAATCATGGTCTTACGTTGCTTAATTTGCTTGATTTCAGTCAGCTCATTTCGGAGACCGTCTAGGAACATTGGATCAATGACTTTATGAATATTTGCAATCGAGGTATAGTGCATGCCACCTTCACGTCGCGTGTCTGGGTTCAAGGTACTCTCAAACACCGCACCAAAAATTGTTGGGCTGATCTCAGACCAGTCAAACTCCTTGCTGGCTTGATCTAGAATCAAAGCGCGCAACGAATCGGTGAATTGTGGAATCTCAACTTCCTCATTAGTAAACATTCCGCCATTCACATACGGAAACTCAGCCAACTTTTCTTCCAGATATGGGTCGCGTTTATCGATTGGCGTATCCAGCACACGAAACAGGTCTATCAAGGCCGTACGCAGATGCCGCGTCTCAAATTCATTGAGATAGTCGTGAAACATACCATGACGGCCAAAAATGCCAGCATCTTCAGCGTACAAGCAAAACACTAGACGTACAGACAACTCGTTAATACTACGCTGACTGCTGGCATTAGTAGGATCACGATACTGCGTGAACAGTTCATCGTAAATCTTGCCGACCAACTCACCAGCTTGCATTGAAACTTCCATCTCTTTGTCGAGATGCGGATTCAACTGATCGACGATAAAGTCCAAACGGTAATACTCAGTCGGTAAGTCCTTAAGCTGGATCACTGCCGGCTCGCCATTAGGTTGCTCCATATCATACACGAAGAACTGGGTAAAGTTGCTCGTGATAATCCAGCGCGGCCGCTTAGAGTACGGTAAATTGGCGGAATATCGTTTTGCTTGCTCAAATGGAGACAGCAAACTGCCGTCAGACTGCCGTATGCCGTCAAACAAGCTCTTATTTCGGCCTTTCTGTTCAATTAACACCTTGGTTGTGTCAATGAAACCGTCAATAAAGCTGGTGTGATCCAGCATTACTCGGTCTTCAAAACTGATGTACTCACCAGGATTAGGAATATCATAGACAGTCTCCAGCAAGTCCAACCAGAAGGTCTGACTATCCTGTCGTTCATTACCACGATCTTGCCAACGCTTGACAAAGGCCGTGGCGGCTCGTTTTTGATCTGCTTCCTTCATGAAACAGCCTCGATTCGTCAGTATTATGTTTCAAGTATCACGCATCAATCATATAAAGAAAAGCGCCAGTCTCGAAGTTCCGAAAACTGACGCTCACAAACATGGGGACATCGCTATATTCTAAGTGAATTCAACCTTGAGCTTCTTTCCCAGTGCAAAGGCAATCTTGCTCATGGTATCAAAGCTAGTGTTCTGGCCATGCTCGATGCGCGCAATCGTTGATTGCGGCACATCTGCCCGCTCGGCTAGTTCCCGTTGGGTCAAACCGGCGCGTTCGCGCTCGCTCATCAACGCCACTGCGCTCTCAAGTTTGGCAGATTCGGCATCAAAGCCTGCCTTGAATTCAGGGTCCTTAAGTTGTTCAGCGAGATAATCGTCAAAAGAAATGTTCTTTGCCATGTTACTTACCTCCCAAATTATCGTAGTATTCTGTCCTGAGTTCTTTGGCATGATTAAGTTCAGACACCGGCGTCTTCTGGGTCTTCTTCGTGAAGCCATGCGTAATCACATAACGCGGACCTTCAACGTGAAAGTACAAGCCCCGCTGGATATTCGATCCTGTTGTCCGAAGCTCAAAGATGCCATCTGATATTTTTCTGATCCACATTTGGCGCGCCGCCACTTGCAAACCAAATTTCTGTGTCTTGGCAATGACGGTGACCAGCTTCTGCTTTTCCACTGGCTTCAAACTATCTAAGAATTCTTGGAATTCATTGTGTCCACTTGGACGCGTGTAAAACTCGAACTTAGGATTTTCCATGTGTTTAGTATACACCTAGCGAGCCACAGTATCAATATATGCTATCAGCTTCTAAAATCCAAATTTCAAAACTTCTTAGTCTCTAAATGAGTGAATTAAAAGACCACCACGTTCGGGAACGTTTGTTCGAAAATCGACCATAAAATCCTTCTACTCTGCTATAATACGTATGAATCAATAAAAATTATATAGATAAGGCGGAACACACATGAAGAAAAGCCTGCCACGAAAAATCATCTACTTTGATGAAACCTCCGCTGTAGATTTATTACAGGTTCGTCAAAAAGGACATCTGACGAGAACCGAGGAAACAATTCGATCTATGACTGGGAAAATTGGCGCAGATGCTGACATAAAAGCACAACTAGACGAAGATGTCGGAGTCAATAAACTGGTGAGTCATATCTCTGGCTTATCCGCCGGCATCAACTCAATGATGGGAGCAAATGGATCTCTCAACGGAAGTAAAATTGCCAGAACCGTCATTGAGAATTCTTTGCTTTATGATTTCTTAGAGTCCGCAGAATCAAAACGGGGAACGCCATTATTAGATATTAAGGAAGATTACGCACTCTCAATTCCGAAGGATTCAATGACTTACTTCGCAACTATAGCGCCCCTAACAGAGATGATGGAGGGACATCAACAGCTCGACAATCCAGATATTACCATGGCAATTTCAAAAATGAACAGTGGCATCCGAAACTCTAAAGGTTACTACGAAGTGGTCGGAGAAAAAACTGATTCAAAATTTGGTAAATCCATCACCACTCAAAAGGTATTTCGTTTTAACATTGATGCTTTTAAGAACAATTATCGTATTCAGGATTTGCCTAAAATGAACTTAGTTCTGTATGCTATTCACGTCGGTACAACAAAGCTATCCCAACTCGATTTTGAAACAGAGTTCAATCTTGACAGTCAGCAGTCCGAAGTCGGATTTAGCGGCTTAGCCAAGCAGGCTCAATCCCATCAGGATGCTGATTCTAACGACGAAAAATCGCTTGATGTTTTCGATGTCGTTTTAGCGGGGGTTCGCTAATGGCAAATATTCAACTATTCTACGGATCGAGCAAAGATTTCCGCTCCCTACTTAATCAAAATCAAGTAGAGGACAATTACACACCATTTATGGAGCTGATTCGTCAATATAATGTAACGGTCCGCGCCAACGATACTATGGGCAACAAAGATGCCGAATTTAGCCGCGATAAAATTGGTAATGTGGTAATTTTTGCTGATGACTTTGCATCGGTCACAGAACACGTAATCTCAAATTTCTCGAATATTGTACTACTAGGCCACGACATCGAAAACTTGTATATTCAGAATCCTCCGAAACGAGTTGAATACTCCATCAGATCCAACTTTGATGAGGATGAGATTGTTGAAGTAACGTCGCCATATTTTTCTCCAAGTACGACCGAGGTCACAAAACTTTACTCTCAGCTACTAACCGGAAAAGTTATTGGACAAAACAATGCTAAACACGCATCGTGCATAGGATTGTACAAAGCGGCATACCATCACCAGAAAAAGCCCACTGTCATGATGTTCTACGGACCCTCTGGCGTAGGTAAAACTGAATTAGCTAAGAATATTAGCAACTTCTACCATGGTAAGTTAACACGAATTCAGTTTTCAATGATGCAAACCGAAGAAGCCTTCAAATATGTTTTCGGTGATGAACATGCTCGGCCATCCATGGCTAGGGACTTACTATCGCGCGAATCAAACATCGTCCTAATCGATGAATTCGACAAGGTGTCCCCTAGCTTATATAACGTATTTTATCAAATGTTTGATGAGGGTATTTTCGAGGACATCAATTACAAAGTGGATGTATCTAGTTGCATATTCATCCTAACGTCTAATTTCAACGATGAGGAAACTATTGCATCCACGGTGGGCCTTCCAATATATTCAAGAATTGATCAAAAGATTAAATTTGAAAAACTAACCAAGGAGGAAATCTCCACGGTCATCTCAAATGCCTTCAAGCGAATTCTGTCAGAACTCACCCCTGAGGATCAGAAATTTATTAGCGCCTCAAAATTAGAAGAACACTATCAAGAAAATTTGCAGATTTTTTCAAACGTTCGCATGCTTGATTCATTTATCGAAAATGACGTATATACCATGTTGCTCGAGCAACAAATAACAGTTAACTCAAGTTCAGATGAATAGTAGTGCCCGATCCCACAAAAAGAGCCATATCTCAAGCAATCTGCTATGAGTATATGGCTCTTTTTGTGGCAGGATTTTGGCAGGAAACCAAGTAAATTCTACCTATTTCAACCCGTTTCACTTCGTCTGAAATGCCGTCAAATCAAGATTTTCACTTCAAGTGATACCTGCATTTTATTCCCACTCAACTCCAGGCAATCTCAGTATTAGAGTCTATCGTTGAGTATTAAGCATTATTAATTTGTATAAATTGTATAAAAAAGTAAAAACTCGTATAGAGTGTGAACGAGGTGTGCACTCAGCATCAAGATATTTTTGATTAATTGATGCGTTAACTACTAAGTAGATCAAAATTGGTCTACTTTTTTTAACCCGAGTTTACAATTCAAGTGCAACACCCTGTGACCTAGACCAGAGTAGACAAAAAGGCCATGAA
>NZ_RHOW01000025.1 GCF_003946215.1 Lapidilactobacillus mulanensis | reverse complement strand
AAAACTCCTTCCTAAGTGTACAAGCTTTGATTATTTGCTTGTCTACTTAAGTAGGAGTATAGCCTTCACTTTTAAAAGTGAACATCCTTTTTAGGTTGAAATTAATTTGAAGCAACAAATTTTGTGATTGCGGCTAACAAGTCGGGTTCATTATTATAAATGTCGCCATTAAGCTTGATCAGCCCAGTCGTGTAAAGGTTGAGATAGTGGAATTGATTTTCTGCGACTTCTGCTAAGGCTGCTAATTTTTTCTGATTCGTAAAACCTTGTTGACGTGAATCGGTGTATAGACCGAAGATAGGGATGTTCTTGGCATAAGCCACGCCGATTTCGCTAGCCACACCCGTGTCGATCACGGGGCCATCTAAAATGGCAATCATCAGATCACTCTTCAAGACTTCTTCGGTGTCGGCAGTTGCGATCATCTTCGAATCTGCATAAGCCTGCTTATCGTTGATTGTCGCATTTTCTTGTGGTAAATAAAGATCGATTTTTGACGATAGTGCGCGGATCTTGGCCACCAATTGGGCGTTATAGTTGAAATCGGCCTGAGAAAATAAGCCGTTAGCAAAATAGAAATGCATCAGAAAACTTCCTTCCAAATTTAAATTTAATATTCAGGAAAATCATTTTCGTTACTGGTTTGATGCGCATCATGTGCGACTAAATCGCTGTGCGAATAAATATTATCGTAAAAAGCAGCGAATGCAAGGTTGTGGTATGGATAGAAGTAAAGTCCCAGCAGACCACCTGTAAAGAGGATGCCTACGTACCAGAAGAAGAAACTCAATTCGAAAATAAATAAGTCGAATTTGTGACCGCGCATGAGCTGCCAGCTTAATTTCATCAGTTGGAAGTAACCTAGATTCTTGCCCTGGTCATAATAGAGCAGGTAAATAATTCTTAAAGCGTAACTCACTAGAATTCCAGGAATAACTAACAAAACCAAACCAATCATTTGGGCAATCGATGTGAGTAAGTACAACACAATAATGCCTAACAAATACTTGAAAGTGAATCCTTGAAAGGCTTTCTTGAAGGGGTGTTGTAAGACGTCATCTTTTGGTAATCGGAGCCATTCAAGTGAGGCGAAAGAAATACCAGAACCTATGAGGACTCCGATCAGGCCACTACCATATGAAGAAAAGTAGTTACCACCACCAGAAGCGGTGCCGTTACTAACGCTAGCCGTCGTTTTGGCTTCTTTGACCGCTTGATCGACTGTTTGCCGAAAACTCGCTGAAGTACCGTAGGCCCAGATCGCAACGAAAACGGCGATCCATAAAATGACCATCAGTAAGAACATACCGAGCATTGGTAACCAATTCAATGCGAAAGCCGTGCCGAAGTTTCCTTTCATGGTTGCTTTGGCGCGCTTTTTAATTTCTGGACGTGTTAAAAATGTATCCATCTTAATTTCTCCTTTCTATTTATCGGACAGGACTAATTTCACGACCGCTTCCACGCGTGCTGTTTGTGGGAACATGTCGATCATTTGTATTTTTTCAACGCGATAAGATCGGGTTAATTTGACCAGATTTTGTGCCAATGTCGATTCGTTACAGGAAATATAGATCAACGTTTTTGGCCGTGCTTCTAAAATTGTGTCCATTAATTTCGGTGCGAGGCCAACACGTGGTGGATCGACGATCATCGCCGAGAAGGTTTGACCGTCGGCTTGAAGTTTAGGTAATTCTGTTTCGACTTTGCCTAAGTGGTAAGTCGCGTTGGTGATGCGATTATGAACCGCGTTTTGTTTCGCATCGGCAACAGATTCGGGAATTTCTTCGATGCCGGTCACAGATTTAACTTTGCCCGCGAGCGTCAAGCCAATCGTGCCGACACCAGCGTAGGCATCGAGCAAAGTGTCACTAGGTTTAGGAGCGAGGAAATCAGCAACAACTTGATAGAGCTTTTCGGTTTGGGCAAGATCTAATTGGAAAAACGCCCGTGGTGAAAGTAAGAAGCGTAATTTACCGACTTGTTCCTCGAGATAATTTTCACCGGCCAACTGCCAAGTTTCATCGCCCCAGAATAAACCTCGTTTTGTTTGATTCAGATTTTGGAAAATGCCCGTGACTTCAGGAATTTTTTCGGCAATTGAAACGAGTAGGGCTTGTTTGTGCGGCATCTTTTTAGAATTGGTGATAAAAGTTAATTGGACTTGGTGATGAAGCTTGGATTCGCGCACGGCAACCGCTTTGATAATGCCAGAATTGGCAGTTGCATCGTAAACCGGCATGTCCAATTCAGTTAAAATCGGCAACAACCGACGTACGACACTTAAAGTTAATTCACTTTGTGTGGGCATTTCGGGTAAATCGACCAAGTTTTGCGTATTTGGTTGATAGAGACCACTAATTAATTTACCATCGGCGTCTTTTCCGATCGGGAATTGTGCTTTATTCCGATAATGCCACGGATTGTCTGCACCGATCGCAGGCAAGAATTCATAATGTTGATAGCCACGTGGTTTATATCGTTCTAAGGCTTGCTTGATCAAGTCATTCTTGTAGAAAACCTGTTGTGGATATTTGAGATGAGCCAATTCGAGCCCGCCAACTTCGCCAGCAATTGCGGGAGCGTCAGTGGCGCGTTGAGCAGAGCGATGGCGTAATTGGTGGATTTTACCGCGAATATAACGATCCGTGACTTGAGTGGCCTCAACGACGGCGACTTCGTCTGGTAATAAACCGGGCACAAATGTCACCTTGTGTTGGAAATAACCGATACCTTCGCCATTGATACCAATTTTTTTAGCTGTTAGTGGAAATCGTTGTCCAACTTCGACAACGACAGAGTTAGATTCTGTCATTAAATAACCTCATTTTCTGAATTC
The DNA here is from genome assembly GCF_003946215.1 of Lapidilactobacillus mulanensis. Taxonomy (GTDB): domain Bacteria; phylum Bacillota; class Bacilli; order Lactobacillales; family Lactobacillaceae; genus Lapidilactobacillus; species Lapidilactobacillus mulanensis. Next base: position 30,960 of record NZ_RHOW01000025.1, on the reverse strand, counting down.
TCATGGTAGAATTGTCTTAAGTATAAATGATTTGCACGCCAATTGCGATGTTGGAGGTGGATAATGGTGGCAAAAATTACGAAAATTAGCGCGCAGAAACGCCCGGGCCGCTACAATATTTTTCTGGATGGCAAATACGCTTTTCCAGTTAGCGAAGATGTCTTGATGCAATTTGCTTTACAAAAAGATCTCGAAGTCGACGATAAGTTAAAACAAGCGCTGTTGGCGGCGGATGCCAATTCGCAAGCGAACCAATTGGCACTCAATTATTTGAGCTATCAATTGCGAACAATCAAAGAAATGAGAACTTATTTGCGTGAGCATGAAGTCAGTTCGGATGTTGCTGACGAAATCATCGAGCGCTTGGAGCTGCAGAATTATTTAGACGATGCGGAATATGCGAAGGCGTACGTGCGCACGAGTATGATTCTCCATTTGAAGGGACGCAATGTTATTCGTAACGAGTTGCGCCAAAAAGGCATTGCTCCCGACGAGATCGAGGATGCACTGGTATTATATGATTCAGAAACCGTGTTAGAAAATGGAACGAAACTCGCGCAACAAGTATGGAAACGTCAGCACAAATTTGCCCAACGTGTGCGTCAGCAAAAAGTCCGGCAAGCATTGCAACAAAAAGGGTTTACTGGTGATGAGATCACGATGATCTGGCAAGAGTTAGATTTGGGAGTGGACGAGGATGATGAGTCCGAGGCACTGGCGAATGCGGCAGAAAAGGCGATTCGGCGATATCAACCACTGACTGATCCGAAACAGGTGCAGAAATTTAAGCAAGCATTGGCACGAAAAGGCTTTGCATTTGATGCAATCAATCGTTGGTTGGAGGATCATCAGGAATAGGGCTTTGAACGGATGCAAACTTTGAAGGCTTATTTTGCGTGAGGTAGAATTTTGTTCGGTTCCGTCAGAACGCTCCAGAAAATAGTTGTGCCTCGCTGTGGGGATGACTTTAAGCCTTTGCAAAACCGGCAAAGTCTTAAAGATCACCCTTGTTCTAGCGGGACTTGGGTTTGGTGCGAAACTGAATTAATGATCAACTTATCCGAAACTATTTAATAAATAATTTGGTCCCGCAAGAACAATTTCACTGCGAGTCGCAACTTTTTCTTCCGCGTTCTGACTCATCTCGGCAGTTTTATAGTGGTTACTTCAAGTCAACGTCTAGTCCAGTGCGACTAGTTTGTACCGCACCTATCTTTTGCAGAAGACGAAAGGCGGACGAGATTATCGCTCAGACTTTATTGAAGAACTATTTAAAGTAAAGGCAACAATGTACATCATGCTTGAGGAACCCTGTTATTCAAATCCTTCACTTAAACAAAATACGTTTAGGCAGAAGTTGCGGAAGAAAATAGTGGGATTGCAGTGGTAATTTTGTTAATGAGCGGGTTTTGCGAATTTACAAAATGGGAAAATGTGAGATCCGGCGGTTTTCCGGAGCTCACATTTTAGGCGGAAAACTTTTGGCGATTTTCCAAAAGCTTGGAGCCGTCCCCACAGCAACCTCCCACTATTTTCTGGAGCAACTTCTGCCGAAGGTAGATATCATCGTAGCTAAAATTACGTTTTTTAAATCTCAAACCGACAATTAGGCATCATTCGAATGTAACAGTTTACTTTTTTTTAACACCCACTTTTGTTATAATGGTCAGGAATAGATCAGCATCATGAAAGTGGGTTAGATAATTGATGCAAGTTCCCAAAGAAGGGGACTATATTGCTATCCAAAGCTATAAGCATGACGGTAGTTTGCATCGAACTTGGAAAGAAACGATGGTCCTCAAAACGAGTGAGAATTCGTTAATCGGCTGCAACGACCATACCTTGGTCACTGAAGACGACGGCAGACGTTGGGTCACGCGCGAACCGGCAATTGTTTTTTTCCACAAGCATTATTGGTTTAATGTCATAGCGATGATCCGCGATAGTGGGGTCTCTTATTATTGCAACTTGGCGACACCTTATACATTGGATCGCGAAGCTTTAAAGTATATCGATTACGATTTAGATATCAAGGTTTTTCCAAACGGGGAGAAACGCTTGCTAGATGTCGATGAATATAAATCACATGGTGCGCAATGGCACTATTCTCCTGAGATCGATCATATTTTGAAAGAGAATGTTAAAGTTCTCGTGGATTGGATCAACAATGAGAAGGGACCATTTTCGCAGTCATACATCGATATTTGGTATCGTCGCTATCAAGAATTATCGCATCGTCGTGCTTAAATTTTGGGACGTTATATAGTTTCAGCTCGCTACGGCGGGCTTTTTTCATGCCAATCGATGGCAAATTATGTGGCTTCGACAAAATGAAGTGATTTATTTGAATATATGGACGGCGTTGTTCAGATCCTAGCCTAACCGAAATAGGTTTAGGCAGAAGTTGCGGAAGAAAATGGACTGATTGCAGTGACACTGGTGTTAATGAGCCGATTTTGCGAATTTACAGCAGGGGGCGTATTTGAGATCCTGTTTTCAGGAGCTCAAATCGTGCTCGAAGACAATTTGTTTTTTAATTGGCTGAGGGCTATCCCCCACAGCAAGTCAGTCCATTTTCTGGAGCAACTTCTGCCGAAGGTAGACAATTTTTTCAGACGCATATAAATTTTTTATCAATAAAATCATAAAAGAGGTAAATCTTCATGGCCAAAAGACGGCGAAGTCGTAAAAAACAACTGAGTTTGCCTGCCGTATTAATTGTGATCATCGCGGCAGCAATCGGATTATTAGCGCGCGACCCCAGCAATTATCAAACACAAAATTCAAATAGCAGCAGTACGAATTCGAGTGCACTCACTAGTAGCCAAGTTGCCCAAGAAGCGCCGACAGCTGATGGACAGACACAAACCGATGCGAATAGTAGTCAGAGTAAATTGGCCGAGCTCACTTTCGACCAGCAACAAATTATTGCCGTCAATAATAACAAGCCGACTTTTTCAGCGAGTGATCTGAGTTTCTCGCGTGGCAGTTGGGATCGTTATTCTGATCTTGATTCATTGAATCGGGTTGGTGTTGCCGATGCGATGTTGGGACGCGATATTATGCCGACGGCGGATCGCGAGCGTCTATATATTGAGCCGACTGGCTGGCAAAATCGCAAAATAACAATCAATGGGCACTCCGATTATTTGTACAATCGTTGTCATTTGATTGGCTACCAATTGACTGGTCAGAATAATAATGCCAAAAATTTAATGACTGGCACGCGTTCTTTGAACGATCCGGGGATGACTTACTATGAAAATACAGTTGCACAATATTTGAAGCAGACGACGCATCACGTGCGCTATCAAGTGCGACCGATTTTTCGCGGTGATGAATTAGTCGCTCGGGGAATTCAAATGATGGCACAATCGGTTGAAGATGATAAAATTAGTTTTAATGTCTATATTTTCAACATCCAAACGAATTATGTAATTGATTATCAAACTGGCAACAGTTCAAATGCAAAATAGGAGATGGCAAGATGAGTGTTGTAAAAGTTCCAGCGATGAAAATTATTGGGCAGGTCGCGCTGGCAAATACGATCGATGTGAATGGTAGTTTCTATAGCACGTGGCAAGATTTTCAGGATAGTGAAAAAGCGGCGCAGGTTGACCAACAATTATTGGAGACGGTCGGTGAAACGAATCGTGTCGGTCTCGTCGTTTATGCACCAGAAAGTTATCAATATTGGACAGGTGTTGCGGTGCCAGCTGATTTTGAAGTACCCGCGAAATGGCATGCTTTCGATTTGCCAGCAGGTTCGGCGTTCATGATGGCGGCAACCAGACCGGAATTTTTACCACAACTGCCGCTCAATTTCACGTTAGAAAAGGTTTTTGATCAGGCTGCAAAGGAAGAAGTTGCCTTGCCCAAGAGTTTAGGGCATTCAGAACAACCATATTTTTTGGAAAAATTGACGTTCAAAGAAATTGATGCGGTTGAACAGCAACAATATTATGTCTACATCAGTCCAGAAATCGAAGCACTGGAAGACGATTTGAATTAAATGAAGCCAATTTTGCACATGGTATTTTTAAAAACGTTCTAACTGGAGGGTCTCATAAATGTCAATCAAATTAGTCGCAATCGATATTGATGACACGCTATTGAATTCAAACCATCAGCTATTAGCGTCAACGAAAACCAGCATCCAGCAGGCACTAGCAGCTGGCGTGAAAGTCGTTTTGTGTTCTGGTCGCCCGCTGGCGGGGGTCAAGCCGTTTTTGGACGAGTTGGGAATTGAGGGTGATCAGCAATATGTGATCACTTTTAACGGTAGTGTCATTGAGTCCGTGAGCGGACAAGTGTTGGCGCAATCTGGCATCTCGCGCGAGACTTATCAGGCCATCGACGATTATTCGCAGAAATATCATTTGAGTTACAACGTGTTGGATAGTCAGAGTCGCATTTATACGAGCAATCTGGAAGTTGACCCGATCACAGTGATACAAGCTCGGGAAAATGAGGCCGGTGTTTTCATTCGTAAACCCGCGGAATTACCAGCTGATGTGACTTTGATCAAGGCGGTTTTCGGCGGTACGGCGGTGGAATTAGATCAGAACGAAACGCGAGTGCAACAGATGTTTGGTAAAACTAATTATGTTGTGCGCGCCGCCGCTCGCTTCTTGGAAGTCATGCATCGAGATGTGAATAAAGGGAAAGCTCTAGCAAGATTAGCAGCCGTGCTAAATCTTGAAGCCTCTGAAATTATGGCGATCGGTGATGAGCAGAATGATATCACGATGTTTGACTACGCCGGAACCGCCGTTGTAATGGCGAATGGTTCAGAGCTGGCAAAAAAGCATGCCGATTTTGAGACTCGCAGCAACGATGAGGATGGAATCGCGTTTGCCCTCGAGAAATATATAACGCAAGCGTAGTTGTAAAATTAAAAAGTGAATTAAAATTCAAAATAACCGAGCTAAATTGTGGCTAACGGTTATTTTTTATTCATAAAATCAGTTTTATCATGTAAATCGGGAATTAATCAAACTATTAAATCCAAATGATGTTTTAAATGCAATTGATCAAAAAATAGCATTATGATAATAAAAATGGTCACATTGTGGTAGTATTTAGTATAGGAGGCGTATGTCTATGCAAATTGGTGTACCCAAGGAAATTAAAAATCATGAAAACCGAGTTGGTATTACGCCAGCTGGTGTGAGTATTTTAGTTAAGAATCATCATCGCGTGTTGGTTGAAGCTGACGCCGGGAAAAGTGCGGCTTATTTAGACGAGGCCTACGAAAAGGCTGGTGCGGTGATCAGTTCGCCCGCTGAAATTTGGCAGAGTGACATGGTCATGAAAGTGAAAGAACCATTGCCAGAAGAGTATCATTATTTTTGGCCGGGTTTAATTTTATATACGTATTTACATTTAGCGGCCAATCGGCAATTAGCCGAGAAACTGTTAGCTGAAAAAGTGACGGCCATTGGCTACGAGACGATGCAGGCGGCCGATGGGAGTTTGCCGGCGCTGAATCCGATGAGTGAAGTTGCCGGACGGATGGCTGTTTTGATCGGTGCGCAATTTTTGCAGCAACAATACGGTGGAAAGGGAATTCTACTCAGTGGTGTTCCTGGCGTTCGTAAAAGTCGCGTGACGGTGATCGGCGGTGGCGTGGTTGGTTTTAATGCCGCGAAAACCGCGCTCGGGTTAGGTGCGCAAGTGACGCTGTTAGATATTAATGCGCGTGTGCTTGCCAATATCGATAATCAGTTTGACGGCAATGTTCAAACGCTGTATTCAAATTCCGCCAACATTGCGACTTCAGTTCGCTCTGCAGACCTGGTCATTGGTGCCGTTCTGATTCCAGGCGCCAAAGCCCCAATTCTGGTGTCGGAGGAAATGGTCGCGTCGATGGAACCGGGTTCTGTTTTGGTCGATATTCCGATCGATCAAGGTGGAATTTTTGAAACAACGGATCATGCGACAACGTTCGACGATCCGATTTATATTCGCCATGGTGTTGTGCACTATGCCGTGGCCAATGTACCTGGCGCAGTGCCGAAGACGGCCACAGACGCACTGACGAGTGTGACGATCAATTATGCGGCAGAGATCGCAAACGCAGGCGTGTTAGCGGCGGTTGATAAAAATAAAACGATCGCAAGTGGCTTGAATATTTATGAAGGTCAAGTGACCGACCGAGCAGTAGCAAAGAGTTTGAATTTAGATTTCCACGCAATTTAATTTAAAATTGATTCTAGAGCTGTGTTGACGTTGATTGTTAACACTGCTTTTTATTTGCAAATTTTAATCTTTTATCTGAAGCGTAGCGAAAATGTATCCTGACTTCCGCTGTGCGTTGCAAAATTTCGTGGTAGCATGTAGAAAGAAATATTGATGACTGTTTGAAAATGAAGTTCAAATGGATATGAAAAAATGAATATCAGAGGATTGAACCATGTCGGAACCGAAATATGTACAAATTATTGAAGTAATTAAACAAAGAATCAAGGAGGATATTTATTTACCTGGGGAGATGTTGCCTAATCAGAATGATTTGGCAACAGAACTAGGTGTCAGTCGAATGACTGTCAAGAAATCTTTAGATATTCTAGGGAAGGATGGCTATGTTTATTCCAAACGAGGCGCCGGGACTGTTGTTCGCAAGCGAATGGCTCATAAGCTGAATTCACTACCGATCGGTGGATATGATGGATTGAGTAAGGAGCTTGGCGGACCAGTAACAAGTCAGGTGATTAAATTTGCGATTCATTTTCCTTCGCTAGAGGTGCAACAGGCGCTAGAACTAGATAAGAATGATCCAGTATATGAAATCCGCAGATTGCGTATTGTAAACGGTCAGCCTTATGGGTTGGAACATACTTTCCTGCCTTTAAAAATCATTCCCGATTTAAATTCCGATATTTTTTTAGGATCTTTTTATCAATTCTTGCATCACGATCGAAAGCTTGAAATCGGCGGCGCCCAACGCTCATTATCAGCAGAAAAAGCAGATGGCTATGATCAAAAGTATTTGAAATCTTATCCAACCGATCCGATACTGCAAGTGAAACAAATTGTCTATCTTAAAGACGGACGCCCTTTTGAAATATCCATTAATCGCCATCCATATGCACAACATCACACATATACTTATTTAGACGTTAAACACAACTAGAATTTAATAATCTTTGAAAGCGTTAAATTTAATGTTTTTAAATGTATATACTTTTGACACGAAAAGTATTGATTATCTTGTGGACAGGCGTATATTAACTTTTGTATTCAGTTTTTCAAAAGCCAAATTAATTTTTCGGGAGGTTTAAGGTTGCTGATTTAGAATATAGCTATGTATTGATTGTGACGAGTTATGCGTATTTAATGGCTGTTACGCACAATTTACGTTCGCATCAGATTGATAACAGTTGAAAGCTTAAAATATTTTGCAACAAATAACTTGCAATTATCGATTTCATGACCAAAATTTTATTCAGAAATAACAAAGATGGAGATGATTTAAATGGAAAATTCCAAATTTGGCGAAAAGTTTACACAAATAGCTGTAAAACTTGGGAATCAAATTCATTTACGTACCTTGCGTGATGCATTTGCAACGATCATGCCACTATATATCTTGGCTGGCTTGGCGGTACTGCTTAATAATACGGTCTTTACATGGATTTTTAAGGGTGCAACCTTAGTTAGTGTACAGTATTGGGGAACATTGATTACTAATGCGACCTTAAATATTTCAGGACTACTGATTGCAGCCATGATTGGTTATCATCTGGCGCAGAATCGTCGATTTGATAATCCGCTAGCAGCAGTCTTAGTTTCAGTTTCATCATTGATCGTGATGATGCCTAACACGGTGTCCGTCACTCCCGATGGTGCTAAAAAAGCAGTAGACGTCTCATCAGTTCTAACTTTTACAAATCTTGGAACTGGTTCAATGTTCGCGGGTATTATCGTTGCTCTTTTAGCAACAGAATTGTTTATTCGAGTTTCATCATATAAACGGTTGCAGGTTAATCTCGGTGAAAATGTCCCACCTGCAGTTGGAAAATCCTTTAATGTCTTGATTCCAATTATTATTGTGGTTTCAGTCTTCGCAGTTGCCTCTGCATTACTTAATAATATTGCAGGTATGAATTTGATCAACTTGATCACAACTGCAATTCAAGAACCACTACGTCATATTGGTACTGGTTTATGGGGTGCCATCATTCTTTATTCACTTGGCAATATGTTGTGGTTATTCGGGATTCATCAGTCAGTTATCTACAGTTCAATTCTGGAGCCTTTGTTGATCATCAACATTACTCAAAATATCGCGGCATACAATAACGGACAAGCGATTCCTAACATTATTAACGTTTCACAGGTTGCATCATTTGGCTTGATTGGTGGTTCCGGGTCAACACTTTGCTTGTTACTGGCGACTTTCTTGGTTGGACGTAACTCAGTAACGCGTAGTGTTGGCAAGCTGGCAATTGCGCCTGGTATTTTCAACATTAATGAACCAGTTATCTTTGGCTACCCAATTGTATATAACCTTTCAATGGCAGTGCCATTTATTCTTGTGCCAGCACTTGGTATTTTTATTAGCTATGTAGCAACCGCTATTGGTTGGATGAGTCCCTGTGTTGTAATGGTGCCATGGACTACTCCAATCGGGCTAAGTGCATTTTTAGCAACCGCCGGTGATTGGCGAGCAGTTGTCGTCCAACTTGTTGTTTTTGTACTAGGCGTCTTGATTTACATGCCATTTGTTAAGATTAATGACAATGTATTGAAAGCACAAGCAAAATCGGATGCAGACGAAGCAGCCGTTAACGCTTAATTAACTATCTTTTGATTTAGTGAACCTGTAAAACGTAATCTAGTGAGGAATAGTAATGCGTGAAAATATGATTTATGATTCAAACCAATATCAATTACGGGATTATATTGTTGAACGAATCGCTGAAGTGATTGCCAATAATCGAAATTCAGTTCCAGGTGGTGTCGTTTTTTTCGGTGATTCTCTGACGCAATATTTAAATCTCGGGAAATTTTTCCCCGAATATAAAAATGCTTATAACTCAGGTGTGGTTGGTATTTCATCACATATGTTGTTACATTTTGTTGACGAGGGCGTCATCAAATATGCGCCCAAGACTGTTTTCTTGATGGTGGGAACAAATGATCTTGGTAACACCGTCATGGCTAGTCCGCGTGATATAGCACTCAATGTTAAGGAAATTGTTGAAATCATTCACTATAACTTGCCTGAATGTCAAATTAATCTTGTCAGCTGTATTCCGTGCGTAGAGAAGATTCACGGCTATCGAGCAAAAGGCGATGGTCTTCGCAGTAATGAGATCTTGCAGATGGTCCTTTCAGAATATCAGCGTGTGATTCCTTATGATTATGTCAAATTCATTAACGTCTTTCCTGAACTGCTTGATACCGATGGAAATGCAGTTGAACGCTATTATCGAGATGGATTACACATCAACGATGAAGGCTATCGGTTACTGGTTGATAAAGTTAAACAGCAACTTTAGTTAAATATAGTCAAAAAACTTCCGTGAATTTATTTTCACGGAAGTTTTTTGACGTTCAATTATTTTGATAATGTTCTATTTCTCGTCAACTGGTTCTCCCAGCTTCAATTGATCAAATGCGAAGTAGGCACCGATCATTGCAGAGACGAATAAACTGACGATCAGCCAACCTAGCGCAGTTCCGGTAATAAATTGTGGGGTGAATAATAATCGGCTCGCATAAATACCAACGATCGCTAAAATCATATCCAGCAACAGGTTAAGCGTCAATAAAATTTTGCTCGAATCGACGAAGAAGAAATGCATCAGATGACTCATGACGCTACTTTCATTTTGTGAGGCTAAAAGTTTCAAAGGTTTCTGAATGATGATCTTAAGCAGATTCATGAAAATCATACCGACGACCGCACCAACTAATAATCGCCAGCGACTCGACCAGTGGATGACCAACGCGTTATAAGCCGTGCCGATCAGAAGTATCGCCAGACCATAGGGGATGATGAATAGGAAAAGATAAGTAATAAATCGTTTGGCATTTGCCATGTTGATGACTCCTTTAAAAAAATCCAACTTGATTATTTGTGTGCCAAGTTCAGTTTCATTTCTCGATGCATAATTCCGGCGTCGAGAAATTGCTCGCGTGCGGTTAATTCAAAATTCAATTGTTTATAAAAAGGGATCGCAACTAATTGGGCGTCTAAAACTAAATAGGCAATTTTTTGTTCACGTGCGGTTGCAATGATAGCTTGTAAAAGTTCTGAACCATAACGATGATGGCGATATTCAGAGCGAGTTGCGACGCGTTGAATGTGCCAGCCGTTCTCGGGTGCGGATACAGTTCGCGCTGTCGTGACTGCCTGTTCATCAACGTAACCGACATAATTATCCGCGATTGGATCATTCTGATCGATCTCTAAACTTTCGGGAACCGCTTGTTCGCTGACGAAAACTTCTCGACGAATTTGTAAGGCATCTTGATATATCTGGCTATTGATTCCAATTTGGTGTTTAATATTCATTAAATAGAACCTACTTTTGACTGATTTGTTCTGAGCGTATTTACAATATAATTATAACTCAAAAGGTGTTTGGGGAGAAAAGATGATCAATAAATTTAAACAATCGAAACTATTTTTTTGGAGCATTCAATTATTAGTCATTGTAACCTTGATTTGGGTCCTAAGCAAAATTTCTTTTGTCCTCGGTCCCGTTCAAACGTTTGCGGCAACTTTATTCGGGCCGTTTTTATTTGCGGGCTTTTTATTTTATCTGATGAATCCCTTGATCAACTTTTTAGAAAAAATAAAAGTCAAACGCAGTTGGGGTATTTTGATTGCTTTTCTGCTATTGTTTGGCGTGATCATTGTGGCCATGAGTGCGCTGATTCCCAGCTTGACGACGCAGATCACCAATATTGTCAGCAACTTTCCTCAATTTGCCACTGACCTACAAAAGGGCATTCAAGATTTTCTTGCCAGTGACTGGGCGGACAAATATCATCTCGATGAAGTCGTGAAGCAACTGAATATCGAGCCGAAAACGATCCTAACAAATGTTTCGAAATACTTTAGCAATAATGTGGCGGATTTCGGCTCAGTGGTCAGTTCGATCGGTGGGATCGCTATCAGTGCTTTTACAGTGCCAGTGATTTTATTTTATTTCCTGAAGGATGGTAACAAATTAATTCCGAATGTACAACGTTTCTTCCCCGACAGATATCGTGAAGAAATCGCTGAATTGCTCCGTCAAATGAACCAGACGATTTCGACTTATTTTTCAGGGCAATTTTTAGACATGTTATTTGTGGGAACACTGACTTTTATCGGTTATTTGATTATTCAAATGCCTTACGCGTTATTGTTAGGTGTATTTGCAGGAATTTTGAACATCGTGCCATATTTAGGACCATGGTTAGGCGTTTTGCCGGCGTTGGTCGTTGCCTTGACGGTTTCGGTACCTAAAGCTGTGGCGGTGGCCATCGTGGTGATCATCGTTCAGCAGGTCGATAGTAATTTGTTATATCCCAATGTGATCGGCAAAACCTTACAGATTCATCCGTTGACGATCATCGTTTTGTTATTAGTTGCTGGAAATATGTTCGGTTTCGTCGGAATTGTGCTGGCAGTTCCTGGATATGCGGTCGCCAAGACGATTATTAAATATATTGTTTCGTTTTATAATTTGCGTAAACGAGCGCGTTCAGAAGCTGAAATCGTTGATCCAGACGGTTTTATCGACCCAAATTCAGGCGACGATAAAAAATAAAGTGTATGGAAAATATTTATTTTTATCACATTCAGCACTTCCGTATTGAAAGCGTCATTTGTGCTTGGTATAATTAGTCATTAGTAAACATAATTTGAAAGTGAGTTGGTTGATCGATGAGTGGTGACCCGGCCAGTAGTTCGTTGGGTGGACAGATAATTTTGATCGTCGTTTTAACGCTGATCAATGCTTTTTTTGCAGCGGCGGAAATGGCGATCGTCTCAGTGAACCGGACTAAAATAGAAACAGAAGCAGAGAATGGCGACAAGAAAGCTAAGGCCTTATTAGGCGTGATGAATGATTCAAGTGGGTTCTTGGCGACGATTCAAGTCGCCATCACCTTTGCTGGATTCCTATCATCTGCTAGTGCGGCAACTTCGATGGCTGGTTTATTAGCGCCGTTGTTTGGCGATGTTAGTTGGGCCGAGCAGGCTTCCGTTATTCTCATTACGGTTGTTTTGTCGTACATCTCACTTGTTTTTGGTGAGCTTTATCCGAAACAGATTGCGCTGGCCAAAGCCGAGCAACTCGCTAAAGCAAGTATTGGTCCGGTCAAGGCAGTTCGAGCTTTTCTACGTCCATTCGTTTGGTTATTATCCACATCAACTAATTTATTAGTGAAAATCACGCCCGTTGATCTGACCACGAACGATAGTCAGATGACGCGTGATGAGATGCTAGGTGTGATTGAAAAATCCCGCAAAACTGGTGTCATCGATCCAGATGAATACAGCATGTTGGAAGGCATTATTAATTTCAATGACAAAATGGCACGAGAAGTCATGGTGCCAAGAACCGACGCATTTATGATCGATATTAATGATCCAGATACTGAAAACATCGACTTGATCTTGAACCAACCGTATTCGCGAATCCCAGTCTACAAAGAAGACAAGGATATCATTGTCGGCATGCTGCATATCAAGAATATTTTGAAAACAGCGCGTGACAATGGCTTTGAAAAATTGAAGTTAGCAGATGTCATGTCTAAACCAATGTTTGTCCCTGAAACGATCACGATCGATGAATTGTTGCTAGAAATGCAACGAACTCATCAACAGATGGCTGTTTTATTGGATGAATATGGTGGCGTGGTCGGTTTAGCAACAATCGAAGATTTACTCGAGGAGATCGTCGGCGAAATCGATGATGAATCAGATTCGACGGAAACACTTTATTCGAAAATCAGCGACCGCAAATATGTGATCGCAGGTAAGATGCCACTATCAGATTTCAATGATCAATTTGATACCGAATTGGAAAATGATGACGTCGATACCATTGCTGGATTTGTGATTACGGAATTAGGCACGATCCCAACTAATGGTCAACATCTGAATGTTGTTTTAGAGAATGGTATGACTTTGACAACGGGTATGATGCAGAGCTCACGTTTGGAGAACGTCACCTTGACGCTTCCAGAACCAAAGGATCCAGATGAAAGCGAAGATAATGAAACAGATGAGGAATAGACGCATGTGAGTTAAATTTGCAATGGATTTAGGTTTTATAAACAGGTATGAGCAATATTCGCGACGATGACTTTTTACTTGTTGTCGGCGCGTTTTTATTGCGGTTGTTCGTTGGGTTCAGCGATAACGAACAATTAATGCACAGAGAAAGTTATGAGGGATTCAATTGGATAAAGATAAATTAAAACAAGAAGTTGCAAAACGACGCACATTTGCGATTATTTCTCACCCCGATGCGGGTAAAACAACCATCACCGAACAAATGTTGCTGTTTGGTGGCGTCATTCGCCAAGCCGGAACTGTTAAAGCCAAGAAGTCAGGAAACTTTGCAACGTCTGACTGGATGGAAATTGAAAAGAAACGTGGTATTTCCGTTACCAGTTCTGTCATGCAGTTTGATTTCGACGGCAAGCGCGTCAATATTTTGGATACGCCAGGGCATGAGGATTTCTCCGAGGATACTTATCGGACCCTGATGGCAGTGGATGCGGCCGTCATGGTGATCGATTCTGCCAAGGGTATCGAGCCACAAACGAAGAAGTTATTTAAAGTCGTTAAGCAACGTGGCATTCCTATTTTCACCTTCATGAATAAATTAGATCGTGACGGCCGCGAGCCACTGGATTTGATTGCCGAGCTAGAAGAGCTGTTAAATATTGAAGGCGTCGCGATGAATTGGCCGATGGGCATGGGCAAGGGTCTCAGGGGCCTCTATGATATGTACAGCCATCGGATCGAAACCTATCGTCCGCAGAATGAAGCGGAACGTTTCATTGCCCTTGATCCAGAAACAGGGGAGATCAATGGCGATGATCTGCTTAAAGAAGATACGATTTATCAGCAGACGCTTGATGACATCGATCTTTTGTCAGAGGCGGGTAATAAATTCGACCTTGACAAAATTGCGGCTGGTCAGCAGACGCCGGTTTATTTCGGCTCAGCTTTGACGAATTTTGGCGTTGAGAGTTTCTTGAAGAGTTTCTTGAGCATGGCACCAGCACCGTCTAGCCATGAGTTGTTGAATGAAACGACGTTGAGTGCAGAAGCACCAGAATTTTCTGGCTTTGTATTTAAGATTCAGGCGAATATGAATCCGGCTCATCGCGATCGAATTGCGTTCGTTCGGATTTGTTCTGGACAGTTCGAGAAGGATATGACCGTCAAATTAGCACGAACTGGCAAGGAATTAAGATTGAATAATGCCACCGAATTTATGTCAGCTCAGCGTGAACAAGTTGATTCCGCGGTTGCTGGGGATATTGTTGGCTTGTATGACACGGGTAATTTTCAGATCGGTGATAGTATTTACACCGGTAAAGAAACGATCGAGTTTGAAAAGTTGCCACAGTTTACACCAGAATTATTCGTTGAAGTCATGGCCAAAAACGTCATGAAGCAAAAATCGTTCCATAAAGGTATGCAGCAATTGGTCCAAGAGGGTGCCGTCCAATTGTACAAGACTTATACGACCGACGATTATATTCTCGGTGCAGTCGGTCAATTGCAGTTCGAAGTTTTCCAATACCGAATGTTACACGAATATAATTCGGAAGTTGTTATGAAGCCGATCGGCGCGCGCACGGCTCGCTGGATCGATCCTGAACAATTGGATCAACGGATGTCGTCGAGCCGTAACTTGTTGGTTAAAGACTTGCAAGGAAACCCACTCTTCTTATTTGAAAATCGATTCGCGGAGAATTGGTTCAAGGATAAATATCCGAAGGTTGAATTGACAGCAAAGCTCTAATTAGTAAATTTGCTCAATTAAGTTAAAAATAAATACCCGATTCACGAACTCAAATTGCCAAATGAGATTTTACATCTCGTTTAGAAATTTCAGTTCTGAATCGGGTATTTTTTGAGTTGAGAAAACAAAAAATTGCATCAACTCGTTATCCAGCTTTGATCGAAATCTCGGCAATGTTTTTACCATGGATCACTTCTGCTTGCTGCAATGTTGCGGCGGTTAGTTCCTTGATGGCAAATTCGATTTCATCATTGCGAATATTGCGGTGTTCACTTTTTAACAGGATTTCTTCATGTGCCGGGGCTTTGGTAAAGACGACGATAATATTGCCTAACGAATAAACTTTGACTAGGTTAGCGTCGGTTCCTGAAAGTTGGCTTTGAACGAGTTTGCTAAAGTTGTTGGTGACGTCAAAAAGTCGCATCTTATCACTCCCATAATTATTTAGTTGTAGTCTAATTATAAAATAAAATGTTCGTTTTTGACAATGAGAAGTCTTGAAACCGGTCACATTTATTTTTAAACTTGAAAAGCTGGTTGGAATGTTAAAAATCTTGTCTACCTTCGGCAGAAGTTGCTCCAGAAAATAGTGGGAAATTGCTGTGGGGACGGCTGCAGGATTTCCAAAGTACGGAAATTCTTCCGCCTAAAATATGAGCTCTTCCAAAACCGGGAAGATCTCATATTTTCCCATTTTGTAAATTCGCGAAAACCGCTCATTAGCAAAATTACCACTGCAATCCCACTATTTTCTTCCGCAACTTCTGCCTAAACCTATTTCGTTTAGGCTAGGATTGGAATAACAGGGTTCCTCAAACTTGATTAACACTGTTGCCTTTACTTTAAATAGTTCTTCAAAAAAATCTGAACGATAACCGAGTCCGCCTTTCGTCTTCTAGAAATTAAAGTTGCGCTTAAAACTAGTCGCACAGGACTAGACGTTAACTAGAGTCACCACTATAAAGCCGCCAGGATGAGTCAGAACGCGGAAGAAAAAGTTGCGACTCGCAGTGAAATTGTTCTTGCGGGACCAAATTATTTATTAAACGTTCTTTAGATGAGTTGAGTAAGAATTCAGTTACCACTTAAACCCAAGTCCCGCTAGAACAAGGGTGATCTTCAAGACTTTTGCGCTTTTCAAAAGGCTTGAAGTCATCCCCACAGCGAGGCACAACTATTTTCTGGAGCGTTCTGACGGAACCAAACTAAATCCTACGGCATTTCAAATGAGCGTTCCAGATTAGTTTAAGCAAATACAAAAAAAGCATCACCGCTGAAACAAAGCGGTGATGCCCCAATAATTGGATCATTATTTATCTGTATCTGTTGAATCTTGCTTAACAGTTGCTGGTTGCGCATCTGATTTAGCAGCGACGATTTTAATCTCGCCACCATCGATCCGTGCTTCCAATTGTTTGTCAGTTGGATGATCGAGGTAGAAATCAGCAACGCGGTCTTCGATCTGTTCCTGAATGACCCGACGCAATGGTCGTGCACCCATGGCTGGATTGTAACCAAGATCAACGAGCTTGTTCTTAACGGGCTCAGTGACGTGGATGCTCAAACCTTTGTCGGCAATCATTTTATTAGTATCCGTGATCATCAAGTCGACAATTTGATTCAAGTTATCCTTCGTCAAAGAATTAAATTCGACGATGTCATCGAATCGGTTAAGAAATTCTGGCTTGAAGAAATCAGAGAGCTTGTTGATAACCGAGTGAGTTTTACCACTGGCAGCTGCACCGAAACCGACGTTTGCTTCGATATCACTTTGGCCGGCGTTAGAAGTCATGATGATGATGGTATCTTTGAATGAAACGGTTCGGCCTTGCGAATCGGTCAAACGGCCATCGTCCAAGATCTGTAGAAACATGTGCATGACATCTGGATGAGCTTTTTCAATTTCGTCGAGTAAAACTAAGCTGTATGGGTTACGACGAACTTTTTCAGTCAATTGACCAGCTTCTTCGTAACCAACATAGCCAGGAGGCGAACCAATCAACTTCGACACACTATGTTTCTCCATGTACTCACTCATGTCGAAACGAATCATCGAATCTTCAGAGCCAAATAATTCGAGTGCCAATTGCTTGGCCAATTCTGTTTTACCAACACCAGTAGGGCCGGTGAAAAGGAATGAACCGATTGGACGGCCGGATTTGTTGAAACCGATCCGGTTACGACGAATTGCGCGTGCAACCATGTTAACGGCATCTTTTTGGCCGATGACTTTGCGGTTCAAGTCTTCGCTCAATGTCTTCAATTGCGCTTGTTCTTGGGCACGTAACTCACCAACGGGAATGTGCGTCTTTTCTTCGACGACTTTTTCCATATCTTTTTCAGTGACTAATGGATGATCACCGTCGGCAGTTTCTTGCGTATTCTTCATCTTGTTGAGTTTTTCGATTTGATCGCGGAAATAAGCGGCACGTTCATAATCTTCTTGCTGTAAGGCTTCTTGCTTTTGAGATTCGGCCGATTTAATTTTGTCGTCGATCACTTTTGGATCCACATTGGTCAAAGTTAAATTCTTCTTCGAACCTGATTCATCGAGTAAGTCGATTGCCTTGTCAGGTAAAAAGCGATCTTGAATATAACGAGCCGAAAGATTAACGGCAGCCTTGATGGCGTCATCTGTGTATTTAACATGGTGATAATCTTCGTAACGAGGTTGTAAGCCTTGTAAAATCTTGACGGTTTCGTCGATGGTTGGCTCTTCAACGGTTACGGGTTGCAATCTACGTGCTAACGCAGAATCTTTTTCAATCGTCCGGTATTCATTCAATGTTGTGGCACCGACTAATTGCAGATCCCCACGAGCAAGTGCGGGTTTCAAAACGTTACCAGCATCCATACCACCTTCAGCATTACCTGCGCCGACGATTTCGTGGATTTCATCGATGAAGAGAATAATATTTGGATTCTTTTGTAATTCTTGAATTAATTGTTGCATCCGTTGTTCGAATTGGCCACGCACACCAGTACCTTGTACCAATGAAACGACATCTAAACGAATAACTTCTTTATTTTGTAATTTGGCGGGAACATCGCTGTTGGCAATTTTTTGGGCGAGGCCTTCAACGACCGCCGTCTTACCAACACCAGCTTCACCAATTAAAACGGGATTATTCTTTGTCCGCCGATTAAGAATTTCGATCACGCGGGCAATTTCTTCATCGCGACCGATGACTGGGTCGATCTTACCTTGACGCGCCTGATCGGTGAGGTTGACACCAAATTGAGCGAGGATGCCATTGCCGCGACGTCCACCGCGACCGCCTTGACCTTGTTGAGGCTTTTGACGTTCGGTAGGTTGCTGGAATTCAGCGGCGCCGTTTTGACCCTGAGCACCCATGGCTTTAAAAATATCATCTAAATTAGAAAATCCAAATGGATCTTGTGACATAGTTGAGGATTCACTCCCTTGAGCTACTTGATTTTTGAGTTTTTGATAACAGTTTTGACATAAATCGATTTCACGACGTTGACCATTTACAGTTGTATATAGATGAATCGTCGCTTCATTTTGTTGACAATTTTGACAAAGCATTGAATCACGCCTTTCTGAATATAATTATTTTTCGTGATTAATGGTCAGAAATAGTTTGACCTTTTCTGACCTATGATGATATTATAGCTTTAGCACTCGAAGCATGCAAGTGCTAAGACTCGAAAACTGAACCTCAAACGTTTGACCAAGCAATCCAATGTTTTACCAGTTTGCTGCAATTTTTTTACAAACGAATAAAAATATTCCTGCGATGTTTATTTTTGGCTAAAAGCAAATCGATTGATGGCGTTCACAGATCAGAGGCTCAGTTACTGGACTTTAAGTGGGCACCATGTTTAAATAAACAAGTTAAGGATTGGTTCCGCTTCAACAAGCGCTTAGAATGAGATACAAAACGGCAAACTAGTTATTAAGTTTTTCTAAAGGACGGCTTGTTACGTTTACGTATATCTTCTGTAGCACTCTTTTATTTTGAACTATTAATTGGGGGAAGGCAAAGAATATGACCGTTGATTATCAAGAAAAATTAAATGAGTTGATGGCGGGCAAGGTTGCAGAAGTAACCGTGTCGGCAGCCGATTTCGACGCATTTCATCGCGTTTGGCAAGATTTACCACAGCGCAAAGAAATCGTTGGTAATGCGCAACGAAATGGCACCGTAATTTACCGATATACTGAAAGCGTTTAACACCAACTAACAAGCGAAATTACACGTTTTAAATTTAACAAAAATTCTTGTAGTTCTGCTCGAAAAATGTTAGCATTTAAGTTGAAGTAAACAGACACCTTTTAGGGACTGTTTCCTGGTCTGGTCTTTAACGAGGTCAAACCTAAAATTTTTTATCACAAAGGAGTTCATTTATAATGGAAAAACGCGATTTTCATGTTGTTGCTGAAACTGGTATTCATGCACGTCCAGCAACTTTATTAGTACAGGCAGCAAGCAAGTTCAACTCAGACATCAACCTTGAATACAAAGGCAAGTCAGTTAACTTGAAGTCAATCATGGGTGTTATGTCCCTAGGTGTCGGCCAAGGCGCAGATGTTACAATTACTGCTGATGGCACAGATGCAACAGATGCAATTGCTGCAATCGAAGAGACAATGAAGAAAGAAGGACTTGTCGAATAATGACTAACAAATTGAAAGGGATTGCGGCTAGTGACGGTGTAGCAATCGCCAAAGCTTATCTCCTTGTTCAACCTGATTTGTCATTTTCGAAGTCTGCAATTAGTGATGTAGCAAAAGAAACGGATCGTTTACAAAACGCCATCGACAAATCGAATGCTGAGTTACAACAAATTCGTGATAGTGCGGCACAATCCTTGGGTGAAGAAGAAGCCCAAGTTTTTGATGCGCACATGATGATTTTGTCGGATCCAGAATTCACTGGTGCGGTTAAGCAAAAGGTCACTGATGAAAAAGTTAATGCGGAATCTGCATTGGATGAAGTATCAACAACTTTTATCGGCATGTTTGAAGCAATGACAGATAATCCATATATGCAAGAACGTGCAGCTGATGTTCGCGATGTAACTAAGCGGATCATGGCTCACTTATTGGGTGTAGAATTACCTAATCCTGCTTTGATTCATGAAGAAGTTGTGATCGTTGCTCATGATTTAACGCCTAGTGATACAGCTCAGTTGAATAAGAAGTATGTCAAAGCTTTTGTCACTGATATTGGTGGTCGGACCGCTCACTCAGCAATTATGGCACGGACGCTTGAAATCCCTGCAATTGTTGGTGCTGGCAGTGTGACAACTGACATTCAAGCAGATGATGAAGTTATTGTTGATGGCAATAATGGTGATATCGTCGTTAAACCAAGCGCTGAAGAAGTTACGAAGTATCGGAATTTAGCCAAAGAGTATGCTGATCAAAAAGCTGAATGGCAAAAATTAAAGAATGCTTCAACTGAAACAGCAAATGGTGTTCATTTTGAATTGGCTGCTAATATTGGCACACCTAAAGATTTAGATGGTGTGCTCGATAATGGCGCGGAAGCTATTGGCTTGTACAGAACTGAATTCCTTTATATGGATTCTCCTGAACTACCAACAGAAGATGATCAATTCGAAGCTTATAAAGCTGTTCTTGAAGGAATGAAAGGCAAGCCTGTTGTTGTTCGGACAATGGATATTGGTGGGGATAAACATCTACCATACTTACCACTTCCTGAAGAAATGAATCCGTTCTTAGGTTATCGTGCCATCCGAATTAGTTTGGATCGTCAAGATATCTTTAGAACTCAGTTGCGTGCTTTATTGCGTGCTTCAGCTTTTGGTAATTTACGAATCATGTTCCCAATGATCGCCACGTTACAAGAGTTCCGCCAGGCTAAAGGCATTCTTGAAGAAGAAAAAGCCAAATTAGTTGCTGCGGACACTAAAGTCGGTGAGATCCAAGTCGGAATTATGATCGAAATTCCTGCAGCTGCAGTTTTGGCTGACCAATTTGCTAAGGAAGTTGACTTCTTTAGTATTGGTACTAATGATCTAATTCAATACACGATGGCTGCTGATCGTGGTAACGAGCATGTTTCTTACTTGTATCAACCATATAACCCTTCTATTTTGCGCTTAATCAAGCACATCATTGATTCTGCACACAAAGAGGGTAAATGGGCTGGCATGTGTGGAGAAGCTGCTGGTGACCCAATCATGGTCCCTATCTTAGTTGGGTTAGGCTTGGATGAATTCTCAATGAGTGCAACTTCAATTTTGAAGGTTCGTTCATTGATGAAGCGTCTTAGTACCGAGGACATGGCTAAGTTGACGGATGCTGCCTTGAATGTTTCCTTGTCTAACGACGATAATATCAAGTTGGTTAAGGATAACGTTAAATAAAGTTAATAATGAATGGGATGCGGCTTATTGCATCCTATTTTTTTACGCTGATTCTCAACGGTTATCGTTTGCTTGTGGGTTAGTTCGGTGATAAAGTTGGTGGAATAGACTTTTGCATACGTGTGAAAATATTGATCTACCTTCGGCAGAAGTTGCTCCAGAAAATAGTGGGAGGTCGCTGTGGGGACGGCTCCAAGCTTTTGGAAGTACGCCAAAAGTTTTCCGCCTAAAATGTGAGATCCGGAAAAGCGCCGGATCTCACATTTTCCCTTTCTGTACTGGCGCCCATGGCTCTAACGATGTCATTATCCGTAACTCACGATGTTCGAACGGCTAAAGCAAATTCGCCAAAACCGCTCATTAACAAAATTACCACTGTAATCCCACTATTTTCTTCCGCAACTTCTGCCTAAACCTTTTTCGTTTGGGCTAGGAATGGAATAACAGGGTTCCTCAAACTTGAGTAACATTGTTGCCTTTACTTTGAATAGTTCAGCTTAAAAGTCTGAACGGTAATCACGTCTGCCTTTCGTCCTCTAGAAATTGAAGTTGCGGTACAAACCAATCGCACAGGACTAGACGTTGGTTGAAGTCAACTCTATAAAACCGCCGAGATGAGTCAGAACGCGGAAGAAAAAGTTGCGACTCGCAGTGAAATTGTTCTTGCGGGACCCATTAAGCTTTTAAATGGTTTCAGATGAGTTGACCAATAATTCAGTTACCACTTAAACCCAAGTCCCGCTAGAACAAGGGTGATCTTCAAGCCTTTTGTGGGCTTCAAAAGGCTTGAAGTCATCCCCACAGCGAGGCGCAACTATTTTCTGGAGCGTTATGACGGAACCAAACAAACTCTTACCACTCGTAAACAAAGCCTTCATAAGTTAGGGTAAGGTTTTAAAAACGGTCTCCACAGTAAGATGCAACTTCTTCCAGAGTATTTTTAGCAGAGCTTGTCAAAATATCAGATTTATAAATGACTGATACAGAATATAATTCTTGCGCTATCCTGTCTTTTCACGTAAGATTAAAACATAAATATTTAATAAAACTATTCAAAAAAATAAGGGGGGTCTTATAATGTCAATGATTGAATTTCATGACGTTAATAAGTATTACGGTAAATTTAAGGCGCTGAAAAATATCAACCTAACCATCGAACGTGGCGAGGTGGTAACGATCATTGGACCTTCTGGATCTGGTAAAAGTACGTTGCTGCGGACGATCAATGGGCTTGAATTAATTAGTTCTGGGCAGTTATTAGTTGATAATCATGATTTAGCGGATCCAAAAACGGATATGAATCGTATTCGCAAAAATGTCGGGATGGTTTTCCAACATTTTAATTTGTATGCCAACAAAACTATTTTACAAAATATTACCTTAGGGCCTGAAAAAGTTTTAAAAATGTCACACGTTAAGGCTGCTGAAGATGCCGAGAGGTTGTTGAGTTTGGTTGGATTACTCGATCAAGCCCAGAAGTTGCCGAGCATGTTATCTGGTGGGCAGAAGCAACGTATTGCGATTGCGCGCGCGCTGGCTATGCATCCTAAGGCGATTTTATTTGACGAACCGACTTCTGCGTTAGATCCTGAAGTGATCGGTGATGTTTTGGAAGTTATGAAGAAAGTCGCAGACCAAGGGATGACCATGATCGTCGTCACGCACGAAATGGGCTTTGCTAAAGAAGTTGGTAATCGGCTCGTATTCATGGCCGATGGCGAAATTCGTGAGGATAGTAATGACCCACGTGCATTTTTCGAAGCGCCTAAAGATCCGCGTGCGCAAGAATTTCTTGGTAAAATTATTCATGTCGATTAGCGGGAGGACGAACGATGCAACATATGAGATTAAAACAGCTCAGATTATGGTGTCTGTTGCCACTATTCATTCTGACTCTGATGCTAACGGCTTGTGGGCAGCATGTCGGTGAAAAAGACGTCATGCAAACAGAGCGAGAAACGAACGAAATTACCTGGGGTGTCAAGGGTGATATGCGTCTATTTGGTTTGACCGATATTGAAACTGGTGAGATCAGGGGTTTCGAAGTCGACATTGCCAAGGCTGTTTCGAAAGAAATATTCGGTAAAAATGTCAAAGTTAATTTTGTGCCGGTGAATAGTAATACGAGATTGCCACTCTTGAAGAATGGCAATGTGGACGCGCTGATCGCCACGATGAGTATCACGGCCGATCGAAAAAAAGAAATTGATTTTTCTGACGTTTATTTCAACGCGGGCCAAGCAATTATGGTTAAAAAAGGCAGTAAAATCAAAAGTGTTAAAGATTTGACGAGTGGGACGAAAGTGATCGGGATCCAAGGATCTAATTCAGTCCTCAATATTAAGAAATACGCGCCCAAGTCTGAAGTCTTGCAACTTTCCGATGCCGCGCAGGCGTTTGCCGCTTTGAAATCGGGGCAAGGTGATGCCATGACCACGGATAATGGGATTTTGTATGGTTTAACTTCTGACGATCCGAGTTATCACGTGGTCGGCGGATCCTTTACGACTGAGCCTTATGGTATTGGTGTAAATAAGGGGCAGAAGAAATTTCTGACGGCGATCAACAAGGCACTTAAGAAAATTGAAAAAAATGGTGAGTATCAAAAATTAGTCGATAAATGGTTTAGTCAGATTTCTGGCTTTGATGGGAGCGTGGTGAAATGATCTCAATTCTAGTTGGACATTGGTCTGAGTTGATCGAGGGAATGAAATATACAATTGCTTCTAGCTTGTTGGCGTTAGTCGGCAGTCTCATTTTGGGTGTTATTTTCGCGATGTTCGTGATCAGTCCGAATAAGTCACTAAATGTTATCGGTAAAATTTACGTCGAAATTTTTCGTAATATTCCATTGTTGGTCATTGCAATGTTTTTCTATATTGTGATGCCCCGCATTTTTCCAGGGTTGGATGGATTTAAAGCCGGAACAATTGGCTTAACGATCTATACCTCTGCGTTTATTGCGGAGACGGTTCGCGCGGGTATTGAGAGTGTGCCGGTCGGACAAATGGAAGCCGCCCGTAGCAACGGCATGGCTTATTTACAGGCGATGCGCTACATTGTTTTGCCGCAAGCCATCAAGATCGTCGTGCCGTCGTTGGGAAATCAGTTCGTAAACTTGGTCAAAAATTCGTCGGTGCTCGCATTCTTGGCCGGGTTCGATTTAATGTACCAAGGCAACTTGATTGCTTCGACCACGTTTAAAACAACGGATACTTATTTAGCGGTCGGTTTATTATATTTAGTGATGACGATGCCATTAAGTTATTTCATGCGCTATCTGGAGAAACGTTGGTCGAAAACACCGACAGTCTGAAAGGGGAAGTTTAAATGCAGAATTTTATTGACGCTTATAGTTGGATCAACCTGCGCTTCCTGCTCGAAGGCATGTGGGTGACGATTTATGTTTCTGCCATTTCCGTCGTGCTAAGTTTTATAATTGGCGCGGTGCTTGGCCTGATCCGTTATATGAAAATTAAATATCTTTCAGCGGTCATTGGATTGATCATTGATATCATTCGTAATTTACCGTTATTGTTAATTATATTCTTCATGTATTTCGGATTGCCGAGTACGTTTGGGATTCGCTTGAATACGGTAACGGCCGCAATCGTCGCCTTAACGGTTTTCGAATCGGCGATGCTGGCGGAAATTATTCGGGGCGGGATCCAATCGATCAGCGGCGGACAAATGGAAGCCGCTCGCAGTAATGGGCTCACTTATTTGCAGGCGATGTGGTACATTATTTTACCGCAGGCCTTTCGCAATATGGTGCCACCAATCGTGAGCCAGTTCGTTTCGCTGGTTAAGGATTCTTCGTTGGCCACGATTATTCTCTTACCAGAATTAATGTATCATTCTCAGATCATCTACGGTCAGAACACGAATTATATGATTCCGATGTTTGTGGCCATGGCTTTTCTGTACTTCGTCGTTTGTTTCCTGCTCTCGCAATTATCGAAAGCTTTGGCAAGACGGCTTAATTAAACGATTTTACAAAAAAAGCAGTTGTCCCCGTGAGTATTTATTTACTCATGGGACAACTGCTTTTTTGCCTAAAATAGATTTAAAACGTTCTAAACATTGTCCTTTAAAAGAAATCCTTGATATTTATTATAACGGACAGGATCGAGGACGACTTTCACGCGCGTTCCGACCTCTGTGTAGTCTTTTTCTAAAATGCTGGTGTGTGCTTCGAGTTCGGCTAAGACGCGCGCTTCACTGAATGGAATCAATAATTCAACGGTATGATAATCGGCGAAGATGTGCTTCGTGATCATTTCTGCTAGCTTCTGAATTGAGGCGGGATCTTTCGCGGAGTAAATCAAATCATTACCTTGAATTTCTGGGTAGTTCGTATTCTCGCGGAGATCGGCCTTGTTGAAGGCGACGATCATCGGAATATTCGTGACGCCAATGTCTTGCACCGTCTGGTTGGTGGTTGCCATCATTTCATGATAGTGCGGATCTGCGTAATCAACCACTTGGATCAGTAAATCCGCATCGGCCGCTTCTGCCAAGGTCGACTTAAACGAGGCAACCAAGTTATGAGGGAGGTGACTGACAAAACCGACCGTATCACTCAACAGGAATTTTTGTTTGTTGGGTAATTGAATCGTGCGCACGCTGGTGTCCAAGGTTGCAAAAAGCATGTTTTTTTCGAAGACTTGTTTTTTCTCAGCATCTAGCTGATCGAAGGTGGCTAGGAGTTGGTTCATTGTCGTCGATTTGCCGGCATTTGTGTAACCAACTAACGCCACCTTAGGGAGACCACTCTGTTCGCGCCGCTCACGCTGAGTCGCCGCGCTTTTTTCGAGAGCGAGTAAATTCTGCTTGAGCTCTGCAATCCGTTTGCGGATGACTCGCTTATCCAATTCCATCTGGGTTTCACCAGAACCACGGTTATTCAAGCCACCGCCACCACGCTGCTGATCCAAGGAATTAGCCGAGGGATGAACGCGGGGAAGTGAGTATTGCAACTTGGCAATTTCAACCTGTGATTTAGCTTCGCGAGTTTGCGCACGGTCGGCAAAAATTTCCAGGATCAATTCGGTCCGGTCGATGATCCGCAGACCGGTTTGTTTTTCCAAGTTGGAAATTTGTGAAGGCGACAATTCGTCGTTGATCACCAAAAATTTAACATCGAGACCATTGGCTAATTCGGCAATCTCGGTAACTTTACCCTTACCGAAATAAGTGGCACCTTCTGGCTTATCCATATTCTGGACGACTTGATCGACGACTTCCATGTTGTCCGCGCGCGCCAATTCGGCCAGCTCGTTCATGGTATATTCGAAGTCGGCCGTTTTATGACTGACCCCACTGATAATGACTTTAGTTTTTTCTGGTTGTAAATCAATTATTTCTGACATAAATTCTCCAATCTGATTGGGCAGATTTCAGGCAACAAAAAAGAGTCGACCTGCGCCGACTCTATGCACACCAAAGCATACAAAAAGAATCTGTCACCAATCGTTTAAATTTGCTATTCATTTATTGTAATGGCAATAACGAAACTAATCTTAAACGCATTGTCGGCAGTCCCTTCTACGTGAATTTGAGTTGAAATGCACTCGATTGCTTTAAGAATAACATGATTGATGGGAAAAAGCGAATAAAAAAGTGGGGAGAATTGAGGTGTGGCGCATGGCTTACCGAACAGATTTAAACCAGTCGGGATTTAAATAGGCTTAAGCTGCAATGGTAGGATGATGTCTACCTGCGGCAGAAATTGCTCTAGAAAATAGTGGGATTGCTGTGGGGGATAGCTCTCAGCTAATTGAAGATCGAATTGCCTTTGGGAATAATTTGAGCCCCTTTTTGAAACGTTTGGGAAATAATCTACCTGCGGCAGAAGTTGCTCCAGAAAATAGTGGGATTGCTGTGGGGGATAGCTCTCAGCCAATTGAAAACCGAATTGTCTTCGAGCACGATTTGAGCCTTTTCCGGAAACCCACCGTAAAAGTCTCAAATGCGCCCCCTGCTGTAACCGAACAAAAATCGTTCGCTAACACCAGTGTCACTGCAATCCCACTATTTTCTTCCGCAACTGCTGCCTAAACTTAATTTTGTTTAGCGTCGGATTTAGATAACTGGGTTACTATAACTAACTGATTTACGTCACTCTTTCGAATAGACGAGGCGGTATTTGTGGTGGGAACTGGGACTTGCAGTGATATTTCTGTTAATGAACGGGTTTTGTGAGTTTGCTTTAGCCGTTCGAACGTCGTGAGTTACGGATAATGACATCGTTAGAGCCATGGGCGCCAGTACAGAAAGGGGAAATCTGAGCTCCTGCGGTTTTCAGGAGCTCAGATTTCAGGCGGAAAACTTTTGGCGAATTTCCAAAAGCTTGGAGCCGTCCCCACAGCAACTTCACAGTTCTCACCACAAATTCCGCCGGAACCGCACAAAATAGAACCACCAGAATCCCCCATAATTTAGTCAGCCACTTTTGTCAAGGGTCCCAAGTTGGTCATCGACCTAACAATCGTGTAAGTTGGCCGAAAATATTGTTAGGAAAATCCATCAAGTTTTCGACGGATGCTTGGTATACTTGTGTCATAAAGAGATGGAGGGATCAATTTGGCGAACGAAGTTGTTAGCGTCAATCATTTAGTTAAGACATATGGTAAAAAACAAGAGAAACAATATACTGCCTTGAACGGGGTGTCATTTACCGTGGAGAACGGTGAATTTGTTGGGATCATGGGGGCATCTGGTTCTGGTAAGACCACTTTATTAAACATTTTATCCACACTGGATAAACCCACGAGCGGTCAGGTTTTGATCAATCAACAAGATGTGACGAGCTTGAAAGGCAATCAGATGGCAGATTTTCGGGGCAAAGAGATCGGATTTATTTTTCAAGATTTCAATTTGCTGGAAAATCTGACCGCAGCGGAAAATATTGCTTTGCCACTTTCACTGCAGAACATTACGCCAAGCAAGATCAAACCGTTAGTCGACCGGATTGCCAAACGTTTGTCAATCGAATCTGTTCTGGATCACTATCCGACCGAATTATCTGGTGGTCAGAAGCAGCGGGTTGCGGCTGCGCGCGCCTTAGTTCATCAGCCGGCGATTTTATTCGGTGATGAGCCAACCGGGGCTTTGGATTCAAATAGTGCGCGAGAATTGTTGGAAACGATGGATTCTTTGAATCAAGAAGACCAAGTTTCGATTTTATTGGTGACCCACGATCCGTTTTCTGCCAGCTATTGTCAGCGCATCTTGTTTATCAAAGATGGGCAAATCGGCCAGGAGCTGAAACGTAATGGACGTTCGCGTGCTGATTTTTATCAGGAAATCTTAGACAACTTAGGCACGTTTGCAGAATAGGGGTGGGAATCAGTGTTATCGAAATTAGCATTTAACGGCATCAAAAGCCGCATGAAGGATTATCTGGTTCTTTTCTCCGGCTTGATCGTTTCGGCGGCAACTTTCTACATGTTTATGTCTTTAGCAACTAATCGCGATTTTCTTGGCAAAAATTCGATGGTTTCGGCGGGCAACACTATGATCGTCTTCATTTTCGGGGCGATTTTATTAGCCATCATTACTTTAGTTTATCTGGTATATGCCAATTCGTTCTTGCTCAACATGCGCCAGCGCGATTACGGAATGTTCATGATGTTGGGCGCCAAGACTGGCAAAATTGCACGACTGGTCTTCATCGAAACCTTTTCCGTGGGGATGATTGCCACATTGGTCGGTTCGGCTATTGGTGTGGGGCTATCTCAAGTCGTGGCTCAATTATTAACGGCACAATTGGGATTGACCTTGCAGAATTTCAATGCCTTTTATCTGCCGGCAATTTTGATCACGCTTGTTTTCTTCGGCGTGATGTTCGTCTTCGCGGCCTTCTGGAACAGTCGCAAATTTGTAAAGACGCCGGTTTTGAAGCTGTTACATCATGCATCACAACCCAATCGCGTCGCGGCGAAACCGGTCGTTTTGATTTTTGAAGCGATTCTGGGGGTCGTGTTGCTGGGCATCGGCTATTGGGCCATGGCTAGTCTGATGAAACTCAACTTGCTGGCGATTCCGATTGCGTTAGTGACGATCGTTTTAGGTAGTTATTTCACGTTTAACGCGACTTTTATTTGGGTGATCCACTTATTGAAACGGCGCCCGAAGTTTGCGTTGAAAGGGTTGAATAATTTTACCTTGTCGCAATTAAGCTTCCGTTTACGCGATTATACGCGTATGTTGGCGATGATTTCAATTTTGTTCGCGTTGGCACTGGGCGCGATCACTGTCGGCTTAGGATTCAAGAATGATCTGAGCACGATGTCTAAATTGAGTGGCGCTTACGATTTAACGCTGTACACCACCAATGACAAAATTGAGCGCCAAGTGGCAAAACTAGACATTAAATCTAAAACAAGTTATGACTATAAAATTGTGGGTGAGACCACTTATTATAATTTGGCCCAATTACAGCGGAATCCATTGTATCGAGTTCATTATGGCTCTAATGGCACTGTACGCATCCTACCGACGATCAAACGCGATTCTGCAAGTGAGTACACGAAGAAAGATTCAGACGCCTTATACGGCCTAAAAGGGACCCTGGGGCTCAATTTAGGAATGAGTGCTCGTGAAGATGCCATGCAACTCGTTCCGGCGAATAAGTTTAGTACCTTAACAGGGACGACTCAGAAAATTACGCTGATCCGCGTTGAAGATTTTCAAGCAGCGGCTAAGCAAATTGGCGCGATCCAAACTGATCAAATAAAAGCCGCACCGAAATTCGAAGAGATTTTGAGAAATAGTAAATATAGTTATTATATGAATATGAACGCACTCTATTCTGGCATGGTTTTCATGGGCTTCTTCCTCGGCATTTCCTTCTTGGCGATGTTGGCAAGTTGCTTGATGTTCAAGATTTTGTCGGGCGCATATAGCGATATTCGCCGTTATGACATGTTGAACAAAATGGGTGCGCGCGCGAAAAGTTTGAAGCGTTCCGTCTCGATGGAAATCGGCGTGCTCTACGCGCTACCTGGAGTTCTCGGCGTGATTCATGTTTTGTTTGGATTGCAGCTGTTTAAGTTATTGATGCTCGATCCTTATCGTGGTATTTGGTTGCCGTTTGCGATTTTCATTGTGTTGTATGGCGTTTATTATGTACTGACGACTTGGCTTTATCGTGGGATCGTTATTCCTAAGGTGGAAATTAAAAAGGATTAGATCTACCTGCGGTCGAAAGTGCTGGGGCAGGCAGGTCTGTGGCTGTGGGACCGCTCTCCACTTTTCCAAGAACGGGAAAAGTTCCGAGCTTCGATTTGAGCTTTTGCAAAACCGGCAAAATCTCGAATCGATCCACCATGTAAGGCGGGCAAAAAACGGCCCGCCAACATGGTTGTCACTGCCACGACTGCCTGCCCCAGCACTTTCGACCTAAACTTATTCTGTTTAGCTTAGGAAACGAATAACAGGGTTCTAGAAGTTGATTCTCAATGTTGCCTTTACTCCGAAGAACAAAATAAAAAATGTGATGAATTTCAAATCCGAGCAAAATAAGACACGACAAATTTTGGGTCTACACTTTCTGGTGTTGGTAAAACTAATACCAGTTTTTATTTGCCGAAATAAATAGGACATC
>NZ_RHOW01000024.1 GCF_003946215.1 Lapidilactobacillus mulanensis | reverse complement strand
ATTTAATCATACGGGGAAGGTCTTCCCTTTTCAATTACTATTTACACAAAATATTGTACACTCCCTTATTTCCCGGGAAATAACTATGAACGCTCCTTTTATCATTAATATTTATTAGAATAACAGCTTAATTTAATTCTTCGTGTTGACGCTTGGCAATTGCAGGAAGAATGAATCCTAAACCAATTAAGAAAATTGGCATTGCAATATTAAGTGCTAATTGGAACCACCATGAGCTTGGATTGGCAGCATAGACAACTTTTGGAACCATACCCAAGATACATGCGAATGCGGTGAAGACGAAGCACCAAAGCCCAATGGCAAAACCAACCTTGCCATTCTTAACAAACATGTAATCAGAATGGAATTTGTCTAGGTGCTTATTAAGTAACATAAATGCTAGGAAGACCCAAAGATAACGAAGCGGCATAACGACAGAGTTTAAGTTGAGCAACCAATTGTATAAGTTGTTAGTGCCACTAATTCCAAGCGCAGGAATGATAATAATAATGCTGACAAGAATTCCAGTTAAGATATAACCATTGACTGGCACACCATCTGATGATTTTTTGCGTAACGCCTTTGGAACGAATTTTGGATCAGCATCGTCAAGTAAAATTCGTAACGGCGCATCGATCGAAACGGCTAATGCGGCAATCGTCGCCATCGTATTAGCAATTGCGTAGATGACCATCAACGCATTGCCAACGTGATAGAAATTACCCAAACGTTGGAAAGCAACGTAAGCACCGTTTGCCATTAAGTCTGCAGGAATGTGCTTGGCATCGAAAATCATTCCCATTGCAAAAGAGCCCATCAATGCTGAAACAACGACCATAATTGCTAGAGCAATCATGCCCTTAGGAAAGTTTTTTGCTGGGTCTTTTGTCTTGTTGACATACGGTGAAATTTTTTCGGAACCACCCACGGCAAAAACTAACATTGAAATGGTCGTGAAATATTTGAAATCAAACTTAGGAACATACGTGCTGAGATGATTCATGTTGGCAGTCGCAATGGCAGAACCTGTCATCGCTGGCGCCGATAAACCGAGCACGATGAATAGAAGTGACATGATAAACATCGACATACCGGCGATTGTACCGATTCGGTTCAGCGTTGTAATCCCACGAGAAGCCAGATATAGGAAAAGCAGGAAAATAACCAAACATAAACTTTGAACGATTTTTGAAGAGATATTGACAAAGTTTCCGTTTCCTTGGAACAACCAGCTACCCGCAATCAAGATGGCTTGCGGTTTTTGTGCAAGGTAAGGCACATGAACGACCCAATAAGTCCAAGCTGCAAAATAGGCGAGTCGCTTAGTAGAAACTTCTTTGATCCAACTAGAGACGCCACCTTCTGCGTCTTTAAAAGTTGCCCCCATTTGGCCAACCATTAATGTATAAGGCACAAAATATAATACCATGATTAAAATCCAGGAAACGACAACGACTAAGCCTTCTTGGGCGAAGTTATTAACAACATTTCCTAAGCCCCAAACACTTACAAATGCGAGAAGTGCAATATTGTACCAAAATAGCTGTTTTGTATTTTTCTTATCAGCCATAAGATGCCCCTTTCAAATTCTTCTTGAGGTCTAAAATTTGACCTGTAAACACTTATATACTCTGATAACTATACACTGAATGCGGAGATGAATCATGAAAGATTTGTGAGAGAGTATACTTGTTTACTTTTTCTCATTTTATAAAGATAAACCGTATAGCATGGGCTTAGTGATATTTTTTGGTTAGAAAACGAGTACCATTCTCAGATGCCACTCATTAAAAAAACTGTATTCTAGTGATAATCGGTAGTGTAGCCACAAAAAAAGAGCTAATTTAGCTCTATTCTTGCTTAAATAATCAATATTGATTTGGTTCAATCATACTCTGACCAGCTTTTAAATATTTCAATTCATAAGCAAATAGTGTTTTTTCAAGATCTTTTATCATCAATTGTTTGGTTTCTGTCGACCAGTTGAGAATATGGGCCATTTCATTAACGATGCCGTCTTGAATCTCGTTTAAATGTCGATCGTCAAATAATACGTGATTTGTTCGTCGCAAGAGATAATCGACTGGAGTAAGAACCATTTCTTCGGCGAGACAATAATGTAAAATCAGTGTCTCTCGAAGCGATAGGCCAGCTGCAGCCTGTGTACTATGAATATTATTGAAAATTGCAAGCGCGTTTGAACCAAATAAATTTGTGATCACATTTGCATCGTCTTTGCTGAGTCCTAAAACTTCTCCCTGTTCACGAATGGCAGCGAGGTCATGCGCAACGTTATCGGGATTAAGATCACCGCCCGCTACTTTAAGTTTTGTAGAGTCAACGATTTGAAAATGACGATCAAATTTACTGGAGAGCTGATCGATCACCGCATGAATTGCACCAGTTGCCATTCGACGGTAGTCCGTGATTTTTCCGCCTGAGAGTACAATTAAACCATCATTTTTAGTGGTTAGAAGGCTGCCGCGAGAAACTTGTGAAGGCTGGATGATCTTCTCGGAGAGCGCTTGTTCACTTGCTAAAACAGAATCTGCCACATCCGTTCGATCCGCTTTGCCCTGGCGATAGTTGATCACCGCATCGATGACGTGATCGATGCTCCGATCATCAAGATGGCCACCGCCACCGTTATAGTCGGAGCTGCTATTGGACGCAATCAACGGCCGAATTCCTGCCCAACCGACTTCGATATCGGCTAAGCTAAGATCAGCCTTAGGAAAACGTTGATTGATCGTGCTAAGCAAATAATTAAGATCAGTATTTGAAATTTGCGGATGCGTTATATCACCGTTATAGTCTGTATCTGTGGTTCCAAAATAGGTTTTGCCAAGACGAGGAATAACAAAAATCATGCGCTGATCATGATGCAAACTATCAAAATAAAGGGGCTGAGGAACCGGCAGCTTTTGCCAGTCCACAACGAAATGGACCCCCTTAGTCGGACGCAATTGAGGCGCAACGACAATCTTTTTGTCGAGTTGATTCGTCTCATCGACCCAGGGGCCGGTGGCGTTGATCACGACACGTGCATCGATGGAAAAGGCTTTTTCAGTCAAGGTGTCTTCAGCGTAAGCACCTATGATTTGATTTTGATCATCATGTAAGAGTTCGACGATTTTAACACGATTGGCTAGAGTTGCCCCTAAAGTTGCCGCCTTTTTTATATTTTCGATCACTAAACGCGCATCGTTATTTGTAAAATCTAAATAACAGCCGGCACCAAGTAAGTTTTCACGATTGAGTGTCGGTATTTTGGCGATGACTTCATCATGGGTCAACATGTAGCTAGTATCGTTTGAATCAGTCAATCCGGCCAACTGATCGTATAAATGCATTGCGACTTTAACGGAGAACAGGTCATAAGTGGCGTGGGGCTCGTCATAAATCGGTAAAATCATTCGAGTCGGACGAGGAATGTGAGGCGCAATTTTTTGAATACGAGCGCGTTCATTCACGGTATCAGCAACAACGCCCACATCGAAAGTTTTGAGATAGCGAATTCCGCCGTGAACCATCTTAGTCGATCTAGAAGAAGTCCCTTCGGCAAAGTCCTGCATTTCAACGAGCGCCGTTTTTAAACCCGAGGCGGCTGCTTGTAGCGCCACACCAGCTCCTGTAATGCCACCACCAATAATTAACAAATCAAATTTTTCGTTTGCGAGTTTGAATAAATTTTCTTGCCGCGTTTGTTGTGAAAATGTCATCATTCAGCCCCCCTGGAAATGAATAATTCTTTTTACATCGTATCATAATTTTACAGTATTCAGATGAAACATGGAAGTTTGCTTAAGAATTTGTTAGTTATTTTCCATTAATTGAGTTCGTCTGAAGAATCACAGGACGAGAAATCCCAGTAACTTTTTGCGATAGTTGTGCATGCGATAGATTTCAGTGTTGAGGAAAGCAGTCAGAGTGTTATGATTAACTTAATAACGAATTAGTAAAGGAGAATTATATTGACTCAATTAATCATTGCGTTAGTAGGGTTCGGTAAAAGTGCGAACCGTTATCATTTACCATATCTCAAGTTACGGTCACAAATCAAATTAAAGGCTGTCTATGATCATCGATTGCGCCATCACCAAGATATTCAAGACGAATTGAAGCAATCTGGTGTTAATTTGACCACCAATTTCGATGACATCTTAAATGATTCAGAAATTCAGATGCTCTCAATCACAACACCAGCTACCACTCATTATAGTTTAGCTAAAGAAGCACTCAATCACGGTAAAAACGTTCTGGTGGAGAAGCCTTTTTGCGAAACTCGCGCACAGGCAGAAGAAATCCTCAAGCTTGCACGAGATAAAGGGCTTGTAGCAATGCCGTTTCAAAACCGCCGCTTTGATAGCGATTATTTAGCTTTGAAGAAAGTTTTAGACGTGGGTTATATTGGCACGCCATTATCGCTGGAATCGCATATGGATCATTTTCGTCCTAGTGACCAGTTTATTAATAGCGAGCCGATCAACGGCCAGTTTTATGGGTTAGGCATTCATACGATCGATCAGATTGTCGCGCTCTTCGGTCAACCGCAACAAGTTTATTATGATATCCGCGCTCAGCAGAATCAAGGAAATCTAGACGATTATTACGAAACACAGCTATTTTATGCTAACTTTAAAGCAACCGTTAGTTCTAGTTCGCTCGTTGCAACAGACTATCCCTCATTTCGTTTAAACGGAACTAAAGGTAGTTTTATTAAGTATGGCATTGATCAGCAAGAAAACGATTTGAAGGCTGGTGTCATGCCGGGTGAGTCGCAATTTGGTCTCGACGCACCAGCTGCCTATGGTCATTTACGTTATCTCAATAGTAACGGTGATTGGATCAGCAAGGACGTTATAACGCCGATCGGTGATTATGGACGCGTCTATGATGCGATGTATGCCACGATTATTGAACAGCAGACTAAGCTGGTGACTGATCAGCAATTACTGTTAGAAATGCAAATTTTGGAAACGGGTGTTAGCATTCAAGGGCCACACGTGGCAGTGATCAAGTAACTATTTTTTATCGGGCAGAGTCGATAAATAATCAAGCATAACGAGGAAAAAGTCATGGTAAGTATACGAGACGTTGCGAAAATGGCCGGAGTTTCTGCGGCGAGCGTTTCGCGGATCTTAAACAACGATACAACTTTTAGCATTAATGAAAATACGCGCCAACGCGTCATAGAAACCGCGAATCAATTGCACTATTCCAAAGAAGATGGGAAGCATCAGCACCGTTTTGTGAATAGTAAAATGACGATCGGTTTGATTTTGCGTCATGATCGAATTTCTGAAGTGAATGATCCGTACTTCTATGATATTCACCAAGGCATCGAACTAGAAGCCGCTAAATGGCGGTTGCATGTTATTAAGGCGTTCGGCATGAGAGATACTAATAAAGATTGGGAACAGTTGAAAGATTATGGCGCGGTGATTATGATCGGTGTAATGACGCCGGAAGGAATCGCGCGTGCGCAATCACTGAATCCTAATTTGATCCTAGTTGATAATTACAGTAATAGTAGCGATTACGATTTAATTCAGACTGATTTTGCAGCTAAGACCAGCGAGATCCTGGAGCTACTTTATCAAAATGGTCACCGACGCATCGCGTTTGTTGGTGGTCAAAGTAGTCAAGTCGAAATGGATGGCAACGTGTTACGTAGTGATCACGAAATTCGTTCCGATAGTTACAGTACTTGGATGAAATTACACGATCTGCAAAGGTTTATTGATGCCAAAATTGGTCACTGGACAGCCGAAGACGGATTAAAACTGACCGAAGAGCTGATCCGGCAGCCAGAACGACCGACGGCAATTGTTGTTGCCAGCGATCCCATGGCAATGGGTGTGTACAAGGCCATCAATAATGCAGGTTTAAAAATTCCGGAAGATATTTCGATCGTCAGTTTTGATGATGCAGAAATTAATCGTTACCTCTCACCAACGCTATCCAGTGTTAGCATGGATGCGCAAGAAATGGGGCGAACAGCCATTAGATTAGCTCGAGACCGGATGCTAGAATCGAAGCGGATGAATTTAAGGCTTGTCTGTGCGAGCCATTTAAAAATTCGCGACTCAGTCAAAAAACTTGCAAAATAAATTTTTTTATTTTTGCACTTGCGTAAACGTTTACTAAACACATATACTAATTCCTGTAAACGTTTACGAAATAAAAACTGGGAGATTTTAACAGTGAAGAATAAATCCACTTTTCAAGATAAGATAACGTCATTTTCCCAAGCCATCGGGAATAATCGTTATTTACTGAGTCTACGTGATGGGTTCATGGTTGCTTTTCCTGCAACTATGTTTGGCTCGATCATGGTTATTTTACAGAATTTACCGACAACTTTAGGATTATCATTACCACAAGGGTTCTTAGATTTTTTGAACAACTTCTTTGGACCTGTCGGCAATGCCACAATGAATATTACTGCACTCTTTGTTTGTTTCGGGGTCGCTTATCAATTAGCTGGCCGTTATAAGCAGGAGAAACTTTTTGCCGGTGCAATTGCATTGTCAAGTTTCATCATGCTGTTGCCAGTTGGGACTGACAAAAAAGCCGGATCCTTCTTTGCTATTTCGCAATTAGGCGCCGAAGGTATGTTTGTTGCAATTATTGTGGCTATTATTTCTACAGAGTTATACTGCCGAATCAGTGCTGCTAATATTGTCATTAAAATGCCTGATTCAGTTCCGCCAATGGTTGCACAATCGTTTGTTGCCATTATTCCAGGTGCCGCACCATTATTTCTATTTAATTTAATTCGTTATGGATTTACATTTACAACCTATGGCAATGCGATCGATTTCGTTTATCAGATTTTACAACAACCATTAATGGGCTTAGGTGGTACTTTGCCAGCCGTTTTAGTGGCGGTATTCTTTACTCAATTCTTCTGGTGGTTTGGTATTCATGGCACATTATTGGTCAATTCCATTATCGATCCAATCATGAGTTCATTAGCCCTACAGAACTATGATGCTTATAAAAATGGTGCCGAACAATTACCACATATTATTAGCACGACTTTCATGGGTGTTTTCGTAAACCAAGGTATGCAACTAGGGATTTCAATTGTCTTTGCATTCTTCTTGGCGCGTTCAGTTCGAATGAAGCAAACCATGCGTTTAGTTTTCGCACCGGCAATTTTCAACGTTTCTGAGCCGATGACTTATGGATTACCTGTTGTTTTGAACCCAACGTTATTCATTCCTTGGGTCCTTGCACCATTAGTTTCAACCACGCTCTCATACTTTACGATCGCTGCAGGATTAGTTCCACGGCCAACAGGTGCGACTGTTGTTTGGACAACGCCAATATTCGTTGCCGGCTGGTTAGGTACAGGTTCGATCCGCGGTGGTATCTTACAACTCGTTGACGTTGTTGTGATGACTTTGATCTGGATTCCATTTATCAAGGCCTTGGATAATCGTTGGTATAAAGACGAACAGAATCCAAATCTCGATGCTGCTGAAAAAGATTCACTTTAATTTTTAGGAGAAATTCCATGCGAACAGATACGCTAAGTTACAAATATCATTACCAAGCTAAAAAAACGGATTTATTTCAAGTTTTGATCAGAGAACAGCTCGGCTACTTTCGCCGCAATGATCCCTCGATCAAAGAATTAAAAACCGGGACAACCATTGAGACGCACTTGCAGACGAAATTAAATAAAATACAGACCGAAAATTCGATGACGATCAAAAACATTATTCCTAACGAGTTGTTTCAACTTGAAACGACGCAACAGGGCGGTGTTATCGTACAAACTTATCAGTTTGAACAGGATCATCGCGGCAAAGAAAGAGTCGTGTATTCCGAACGAAATACGTTTAGTGAAAGTCGCAGTCAAATGAATTTCATGGTCATGGGTGGATTGTATAAATTCTTTTATAATCGTGGGATCAAAAAGCGAATACAATATTTAGATAACTTAGCATTACAGAATCACTAAGAGATTCGATTTAGTGATCCGTTTGATAAAAATTGGCTCATAGTGGATGTCACGTGATGATTTGTGAGTCACATGACATTGATTATGAGCTTTTATTTTAGAGATATCGTAGTACAATTCAGATAGTTAGCGGCTGAATTTACAATATTAATATTAGTTTCAGATGATGAGAGGATTACAATGATGATTGATATTACGTCGGAAAATGTGTTTTATTTACACAATGAAAAAATCAGTTACCTGTTTTATGTGATGCAAAATGGACAGTTAGGACATTTATATTTTGGTCAAAAATTAGACAATTTAACTGATGATGATGTTTCGTATTTCCTGGAACAGAATAGTAAGTCGGCCGGAACGGTTAAGTATTCGCCGCAGAGTGGTAATTTTAATCTGTCGGATCGTGCGCAAGAATATCCTGTTTACGGTTCTTCAGACTTCAAGCAGGGTGCCATCGATATTTATCACGAGGATGAGCCTTGGTATCTAGATTTTAAGTATGATCATTACGAAATCAAAAATACTAAGGATCGAGATTTGGCACACCCGGCAAGTTATGCGATTGGGGAGCAAGAGTCCGAAACTTTGATCGTGACGCTATTTGATCAGGAACATCAATTGCAACTGAATGAATATTTCACGATTTTCCACGATCAGTCCGTCATTGCCCGCAGTCAAAAAGTCATCAATCTTGGCAAAGAAACCGTGCAGATCCATAGCATGATGAGTGGCGCGTTGGATTTACCGGACGCGGATTATAAATTTGTAAGTTTAGATGGCGCGTGGCTAAAGGAGCGGCACATTAATACCCGCAACCTTGAACAAGGAACAGTTTCTGTCTCGTCGTTGAAAGGGGCATCTGGTCATCAACATAACCCATTTATTGCCTTGGTCAAAGATCAGGAATTAAATTATGGGAATGTTTATGGCGCCAATATTATTTATTCCGGTAATTTTTTGAGTCAGGTTGAAGTCGACGAATGGGAACGTGCGCGCGTTTTGATCGGGATCAATCCAGAGTATTTCGATTGGCAGTTGAATCCTCAAGCAGAATTTAAAACGCCAGAAGCGATCTTATCCTTCAGTAATGCAGGCATCAATGGACTGATCTCGACCAGCCAAGACTTTACAACGAAACATATTATTGATCGCAAATGGAAAAAGCAAGAACGTCCGATCATCTTCAACAATTGGGAAGCGACTTATTTCGACTTTAACGAAGCGAAATTGTTGTCACTTGCTCGCGACGCTAAAGATTTAGGAATGGAATGTTTTGTGGTCGATGATGGCTGGTTCGGACATCGAGATACAGATCGGACCTCGTTGGGCGACTGGCAAGTTGATCAGAACAAATTTCCTAATGGGATCGGTGCCTTTGCAGAACAGATTCATGCCATGGATCTTGAACTCGGAATTTGGTTTGAACCGGAAATGGTCTCGCCAGACACGAAACTTTATCTGGAACATCCAGACTGGATCGTTCGCCATCCATACAGCCGTACTTCAATTGGACGTGGTCAATATGTGCTTGATTTCGCCAATCCTGACGTTGTAGCGGCGATCTATGCCCAAATCAAACCGGTGATCGAAGAAACACGCTTAGATTATATTAAGTGGGATATGAATCGGAATATTACCGAAGCTTATTCGGCTTATTTGAAGGCGGAAAAACGGCCACAGACCGAATTTTTCCATTGCTATATAATGGGCGTTTACACGTTATATCGCCAAATTTTAACCGATTTTCCTAATTTATTGATCGAAGGCTGCGCTGGCGGTGGCGGTCGTTATGACTTAGGTATCCTGTTCTATAGTCCACAGATTTGGCCTAGTGATGATAGTGATGCAGTCGAACGTTTATCTATTCTTTCTGGGACAACGGTAGCTTATCCGCTATCTACCTTCAGCAATCATGTTTCCGCGGTGCCGAATGATCAAGTTAAGCGTATAACGCCGTTACAGATGCGCCAAAACGTTTGTGACTTCGGTCCACTGGGTTACGAATTAGATATTACCCAACTCTCTGACGAAGATCGAGAAGCAATCAAACAAAATATTATCTTCTACAAGAAAAATCGGCAACTATTAGTCAATGGCCACTTCCAACAATTATTAACGGTTGATCCACACGCCGATACGGTTTCCTGGGGCGTTTATAATGATGATCGTTCAGATATTATGATCGGTTTTTATCGTAAGCTAGCAGAGCCTAATCAGGGCGTCCTGCACTATTTCAAGATCCCATTCATTGACGGCACTCGCGAATATCAAATTGTTGGTCAAAAGGTCGTTAGTGGTCAATTGCTTCAGAACTTTGGTTTGCGAGAACCTTATCAGTTTGATGGCGTGAATGATGATACTGCACAAGTTTCTGGTGATTTTCAATCGTATATTTATCATTTGCGTGCGGTCTAATTATAGAAAGTACACATAATGGCGGAGGTTATTTTGAATAAGTTTGATTTGGAAAAGCAATTTTTACACGGCGGTGATTATAATCCTGATCAATGGTTAGATCGTCCCGATATATTGGCGAAGGATCTTGAGTTGATGCGTGCTGCCAAAATCAATACGGTTACAGTCGGCGTCTTCTCTTGGGGATTGCTGGAACCGAGCGAAGGCCAATATCAATTCGATTGGTTGGATCGTGTGTTTGATGACGTTGAAGAAATGGGTGGCCATATTATTCTCGCAACTCCGAGTGGTGGGCGTCCGCAATGGTTAAGTCAGAAATATCCAGAAGTTAATCGAGTGGATGAAAACGGCCACCGACACACACATGGATTTCGTCATAATCATTGTTATTCATCACCGATATATCGCCAAAAAGTTCGAGAGATCAGTACGATCCTAGCGAAGCGTTATGGTAAAAGAGCGGCGTTATTACTCTGGCATATTTCGAATGAATATTCCGGTGAATGTTACTGCAACTTATGCCAAGAGAATTGGCGTCAGTGGTTACAGAAAAAGTATCAAACGTTGGATGCTCTAAACAAGGCATGGTGTTTAAGTGTATGGAGTGGTTTGTACAGTGATTGGTCACAAGTATTGCCACCATCTCCATTGGGTGAGACTAAAGTTCATGGCATGGATCTGGATTGGAAACGATTTGTGACGGATATGACCATCGATTTTTATGATGCTGAGGTTGAACCCTTGCATCGACTCACACCGAATATTCCCTGCACAACAAATTTCATGGCGGAAGGTCAAGCCAATCAGCAGTTTGTGCCGTTGATCGGACTGGATTACAGCAAATTTGCGCAGCATGTTGATGTGGTGAGTTGGGATAGCTATCCAGATTGGCATAATCAATACGAATCGACTGCAGAAACGGCAATGAAAACCGCTTATATTCACGATCAGTTTTATTCGTTAAAGCAGCGCCCGTTTTTGGTGATGGAATCAACGCCCAGCACGGTTAATTGGGCACAATATAATAAAGCTAAACAACCTGGGATGCATATCCTGAGTTCATTGCAACAGATTGCTCACGGTTCGGACAGCACTTTATATTTCCAAATTCGCCAAGCACAGGGTAATTCGGAAAAATTTCACGGTGCGGTGATTGGGCATGACGGATCGGCGGACAATCGTGTTTTCCAAGAGGTTGCTAAATACGGCGCGCAATTAGAAGAGCTGAGCGAAATTAAAGGTGCGGTTAAAAAATCTCGAGTTGCACTGTTGTATAGCTGGGAAAGTAATTGGATGTTAAATCGTGGCGGTGGTTTTGGTCGGCCAACACGTTTAGGCATTCAGACGTTACAGAAGCATTATGCTGTGTTCTGGGGACAAGACATCGCCTGTGATATTGAGACGCCAGAATCCGATCTGAGCCAATATGATCTCGTGCTCGCACCTATGCTCTATCATATGTCACCAACCGTGATGGCAAAATTGCAGGAATATGTGGCTGCTGGTGGCACTTTGGTATCGAGCTATTTCACGGCAATGGCGGATGAGTTTGATCGGGCTAATCTGGGTGGTTTTCCAGCGACATTACAAGAGTTATTCGGCATTCAAACCGGTGAATTGAATACACTATTTCCGAATGAGCATAACCGGGTTGAATTTAATGGTCATCATTTTGAGACCCACGACTATGACGAATTGATTTCACCAACGACTGCTAAGACATTGGGAACCTATGAGAACAACTTTTATCAAGGGACTACCGCTATAACGGCGAATCAATTTGGACAGGGGACTGCTTATTATTTGGGCGCACGAATGGATCGAGAATTTCTTAAAGAATTCTACGCCCCAATCATTAAAAAGCTAAATTTGAAAAATGAATTCATTGAACAGCCGAAATTCGAAGTTTCTTGTCAAACTCGAATTAAGGATGGTTGCCAATATCATTTCCTGATGAACTTTTCAGAACAACTGCAAACAGTCACGACAACGAAAAATACGACTAATGTTGAAACAAATGAA
Organism: Lapidilactobacillus mulanensis; assembly: GCF_003946215.1. Classification (GTDB taxonomy): domain Bacteria; phylum Bacillota; class Bacilli; order Lactobacillales; family Lactobacillaceae; genus Lapidilactobacillus; species Lapidilactobacillus mulanensis. The sequence goes on along the minus strand of NZ_RHOW01000024.1, from coordinate 21,506 downwards.
CCGATTAGTGCTGGCTTAATAACGTTAGGTAAATATGGCACAATGGTTTTAAAAGATTGTGAGTAATTGAAAATCGCCTGAAGCATGAAATCTGATGCTTGAGGCGATTTTTTTAATGCAGTTGTCGGAATTGTTTTGGCGTGACGTGCTTAACTTTTCTAAACTGGGCGATGAAATAACTAGACGAACTGTAACCCGTTCGTAGTGCGATTTCATCGATATTTAACTGTGGCTGGCTGATCAAGAGTGCTTGAGCGTTTCGTAAACGAAGATCATTTAAATATTGTAAGGGTGTCACTTGATAGGCTGTTTTGAATTGACGGATCAAGTGCTGAGTTGAAAAACCGGCGAGCGTGGCCAATTCTTCGTTGGTAATTGTTTCGGCATAATGATTTTCCAGATATTGACGGATCTTCAATAAAGTTGAAACGTTTCTCGAATTGAGCCACTCCGATTTCGAGGCGTGCTGATCGAGCAATAATAGAAATCGATAAACAAGAACTGAGAGCGTTATTGGTTCGGTGGCGGGTGTGATCGTGGTACTTTGTTTCAGAATAAAATCAGCGGTTAAATTGTTAAAAACTTGATAGTTTAATCCTTTGTTAGTCAATAGATTTGCGACTTCTGATCCGTCAAAAGTTAAATATTGTGTTTTCCAAATTTGGTCGTTCAGACTATGATACTGATGGGAAACATTAGGCGCGAGCAAGATGCCGGTATTGACCGGTAACAATAATTTTTGTTTATTAATTGTAATGATACCCTGGCCTGATGTGGTTTGTAGCCAGTGGTAATAAGGGTAGCCATTTGGTCGAAAGACAACTTCTTGATTCCAATCTGAGCCAATGCTTTCGAGATAAAGTGGTAATTGGGTATTCATTCTTGTAAAAACAACTCGCATTATAACGCCCCATGTTCAAATAATTATACTTATACTTCAAATCATATAACATTTCCGTGGATTTGTCAGGTAAACTATGGTTGTAAGAATGAAGACAGGAGGTACAGATTATTGGAAACAACGCAATTTAAGCAAATTTTATTTGGTGGCGACTATAATCCCGAGCAATGGCCAAAAGAGGTTTGGTATAAGGACATGCAGCTGCTAACTAAGGCGGACATCAATGAAGCCACTATTAATGTCTTTTCTTGGGCGCAGTTGCAACCGTCTGAGAATGAATATGATTTCTCGACGCTGGACGATATTGTTGAACTATTGACTGATAACCATTTCAAAATTGTGCTGGCGACTTCTACCGCTGCCTTGCCTGCTTGGATGGCAAAAAGTTATCCCGATGTAACGCGGACAGATTTTGAAGGCCGGCATCATCGTTTCGGTGGGCGTCATAACGCTTGTCCAAATAGTCCAACATTTCGCAAATATGGTCGTCGTTTGGCGGCAAAATTAGCCGAGCGTTATGGAAAGCTTGACAACGTTGTTTGTTGGCATGTGTCAAATGAGTATGGTGGTCTGTGTTATTGCGATAATTGTGCGAAGGCTTTTAGAGTTTGGTTGCACGAGCGTTATAACGGTGATCTTGGCGCGGTCAATCAAGCTTGGAACAGTAATTTTTGGAGTCATACCTTTTACGATTGGGACGAAATTTTTCCACCTAACGATATTAGCGATGCCATCGGTCCTGACAATGCGACACTAGCTGGACTAGCAATCGACTATCTGCGATTCATGTCTGATAGCATTTTGCGAAACTATACCGACGAGCGTGATGCGATTCGTCAGTTTGATCCACAAACACCGATCACGACTAATTTAATGGGAACATTTAAGGATCTAGATTATTTCAAGTGGGCTAAGGAAATGGATCTTGTATCGTGGGATAATTACCCTGCATACAATACACCATTTAGTTATACTGCAATGTGTCACGATTTAATGCGCGGGGTTAAAAACGGTGCGCCATTTATGCTGATGGAGCAAACCCCATCACAACAGAATTGGCAACCGTATAATTCTTTGAAGCGTCCAGGACAAATGCGGGCCATGAGCTATCAAGCCATTGCACACGGCGCGGATTCGATTCAATATTTCCAATTGCGGCAATCTCGTGGGGCTACTGAAAAATTCCACGGCGCAGTGATCGGCCACTCTGATACTGATCAGACTCGGGTTTTCCGTGAAACTGCAGCGTTGGGACAGGAGCTTGCCAATTTAGGGACGGAAACATTGGGTGCACGCACGCCTGCTAAAGTGGCCATTATTTTCGATTGGGAGAATTATTGGGCACTGGAATACGCAAGCGGTCCTAACGTCTTACTGAAATATGTAGACCAGATTCACCGTTATTACGCTGCGTTTTACCGACAAAATATTGCCGTCGATTTAATTCCAACAGATCTTTCTGCTGATGACATGGCTAAATATGATCTGGTTGTTGCGCCTGTTTTATACATGGTAAAACCCGGTGTGGCTGAACAATTAACAGCTTACGTCAAAAACGGTGGGCATTTCTTAACAACCTTTATGAGCGGACTGGTTGATGAACACGACAATGTTTATATTGGCGGATATCCTGGACCATTGCGTGAGCTGATGGGCGTGTGGGTCGAAGAATTCGACGCACTACCGCCTGAACAGAGTTATCAGGTTGCTTTTAACGATGGGACCACAAGCAAGTGTGATTTGTTATGCGATATTATGCATCTTGAAGGCGCCAAGGCGCTTGCTAGTTACAGCGATGGTGAATTCTATGCCGGTTCACCTGTCGTCACTCAGAATTCGGTCGGCGATGGTTCCGCTTATTATGTGGGCACGCAACTTGAGGATAGTGGCCTTGATCATGTGGTCATGAATTTCATTGACCAATTTAATTGGGAGCACTACGACACACCAGCCGGTATTGAAATTACACGTCGTCAACGCGCTGGACAAGCCTATTATTTCTTAGTTAATAATACAAATAATTCGGCAACGATCGATTGGCCGGTCGCAGGAATCGATTTGTTATCGCAAACGATCGTTGACAAGGGTCAGTTGTCGATCAAGCCATATGAAGTTCGAATCGTTAAAAAAGCAGTTGAAGCTTAATTGAAATTTTGAGCACCACAAAAAAACTCCAAGGGGTCTGATTTAAGCCCCTTGAAGTTTTTATTGTCTGATTCAAATGTGATTATTTACCGGGTTGGTAATCTTCGTCGATGACCAAAATAGGTTTGATCGTCTTGCCGGAGCGTGAATCTGCATTAGCTTCGTTGATCTGATCGAATTTGTAAAACTTCTCTGTTTTATCGAAGTCGAACATGCCTTGGCGATAGAATTTAATCAAGCGAGGAATGTCGATTTGAGGAATAGAATCGCCCATATTAACCCCAGTTACTGTGCGATCGTCAACACAAAGATCGTTCCAAGTATCGAGGTCGATATGATTAGGCGTAACGGCGATACATGCGGACACGCCGCCTTGTGCCAATGCCTTGATCGAATCTTCCATAACGGCAGTAACACCGGTTGTATCTACGGCGAAATCAACCCCATAGCCGTCAGTTAATTTCTTGATTGCTTCAACGGCATTTTCTTTTTTACTATTGACGACGTTTGTTGCGCCTAATTCTTTAGCTAATTCTAGACGTGAATCGACGATATCAACGGCAATAACAGTTGTGCAACCAGAGATATGTCCTGCCATCATTGCGGCAAGACCAACGGCACCTGTACCGAAGACGGCGATAGTTTGACCTGGGCGTGGTTTCAAAGTGTTGAGCACTGTGCCACTACCGGTCACATAACCGCATCCTAGAGGTCCTAACTTACGGAGGTCTAAGTCCTTGTCGACCTTGACACAATTGCTCTCACGGACAACTGTGGTGGTTGTGAACGAAGATTGATCGAACATGTCAGCAACATGCTCACCGTTACGAGTGAAATGATCAGTACCATCTGGACGAACACCGGACAAGTTGTTTGCACCATAATGCAAGCAACGTGTTGGTATTCCCTTCAAACAGTTCGCACAGTTGCCACAAGCGTAAAATGACAAGACAACGTGATCACCGGGTTTGAAGTTTTGGACATGAGAGCCAACTTTTTCAACGATCCCAGAACCTTCGTGGCCTAAAACGATTGGATATCCGATTACGGCATCCCCAATTCTTAGGGCTTCATCAGAATGGCAGATACCACTGGCTACCATGTGGACTTGGACATCATCTGGTTGCATTTCTGCAAGTTCGATGTCATCGCGAATTTCGAATGGTGCACCTTGCTTTTCAACGACTGCTGCTTTAATTTTCATAAAAAAACACCTCTTAAAATATTTTAGAAAACGATTTCACACATTCATTATTTCACTATTTAGTATTTTTTACAATGATTTAGTGAGCATGTTCGGAACAAATTTATTGGTCATTTGGTACAAAAGTGTAGGGAAATTGTGATGATGATCATTCGCAACCAACTTTAGTTTTTTCGTTGACAGACTTACTATTAACAAGTATGATAATGGTGAGTTGAAATTTGGAGGTGGCTAATATGGCAAAGCAAGAACAAATGATGTGTTCAATGTCTCACTGTTGTGCAACAGCTAACAGTCTGTTTTTGTATGCTATAAGTCTAACCTCTAATTTTCTGGAACGATGTTGAATCGAATTCGCATCTCAGATAAGTAAACATAGAGTGGGCCGCGCATACAAACATATGCACGGCCTTTTTGGGCGAAAGAAAAGGAGAAATTTTAGATGAAGAAGCAACGCATATTAACCGCAGCATTGGGATTAGTGACGATATTCGGTATCATGGCTGTTTTGTCGGGCTGTGGCACACAAAAGAGTAGCGAAAAAACGGGCGATGCAAAACAGGTATTGAAATTACCGACGGCCTCACAATTAAACACGATCGATATTTCTGCTTCATCAGGTTATGGGCAGACTGGTAATATTTTTGAAAGTTTTTATCGTTTGGGCAAGAACGGAAAAGTTGCGCCGGGTTTGGCGAAATCTTTGAAGACGAGTGCCGATGGTAAAACCTATACGTTTACTCTGCGTGACGCAAAGTGGAGTAATGGGGATAAAATTACCGCTCAAGATTTCGTCTACTCTTGGCAACGAACGATCACGCCTGCGACGAAATCTGAATATGCCTATTTATTTGATGGGGTCAAGAATGCCAATGAGATCAATGCAGGCAAGATGGATCCTAAGACGTTAGGCATCAGCGCTCCGGATAGCAAGACCGTTGTGATTACGCTAGAAAAGCCAATTCCATACTTCAAAGTTTTAATGGCCTATCCCTTGTTTGGGCCTCAGAGTGAAAAAGTCGTTAATAAATATGGTAAAAAATACGGCACCTCATCACAATACATGGTTTATAGCGGTCCGTTCAAGATGACCGGTTGGAAGGGTACCAACAACAGCTGGCAGTACGTGAAAAATAATCAGTACTGGGATGCAAAAGTCGTTAAATTAGACGAGATCGATTATACGGTCGTGAGTGACGCACAGACGAGTTTGGATCTCTACCAGAATAATCAGCTGGACTTAAGTCAACTCTCGCAGACACAGGTCCCTAATTACGAAAACGACAAGGAATACATTCAATATCCATATTCATATGTTAGTTACTTGAATTATAATTTTGCCAGCACAAATGCAGATAAGAAAAAAATCTTATCTAATCAAAACGCGCGTTTAGCAATTTCGTTGTCATTAAATCGGCAACAGTTGACTAAGAAGGTGCTCGGGAACGGTTCGCTGGTTCCAACTGGCTTTGTTTCGACTGATTTAGCGAAGAATCCATCAACCAATGCTGATTTTTCTAAGGATCAGAAAACGACCGATACCATGGATTATGATACGAAGTTAGCCAAGAGCAAGTGGGCGGCTGCTAAGAAAGAAACTGGTATCGACAAGATTACGTTGACGCTGTTAGCTGGTAATGATAACGGTGATGATCCTTCAACAAGTATTGTGATTCAATATTTGAAGGGTCAATTAGAAAAAGTATTGCCAGGATTAACGATCAAGATTCGTGCGGTACCCACGCAAGTCGCCTCGTCAGAACGTCGTGCAGGTAATTTTGACATTGCTTTAGCAGGTTGGGGTGCCGATTTCAATGATCCAATCTCATTCTTGCAAATTCCTGAAACGGGTACAGCTTATAACTATGGTAAATATAGTAATGCGGCTTATGACAAGCTGATCGAAAAGGCTAGCAATGAGGATGCGGCCGATCCAGACAAACGTTGGCAAGGTATGGTTACTGCCAGTCAAATGTTAAGTAAAGATCAGGGCATAACGCCGTTATATCAAAGCGTCTATTCATACATGCAGAAGTCTAGTGTTAAAGGCATTATTCATAACACGGCGGGTACGCAATGGAACTATAAATACGCGTATATGAAATAAGCACGTCATAATAGTGGCTTGACAGTCAATAAAATCCCTCCTATAGTGAATGCTAACTATAGGGGGGATTTTATGCGTCAACATCATTTTCGTCGTGTTTGGCTAATTTTACTGACTGTTTTTATCGGCTTATTTTTACTTGCGGACCTTGGCGGGGCACTTTATATGTATAATTACGCCTTTGTGCCTGGTGAAAAATCATTTCTCAGTAATAGTCAGTCTAAATCAGAACAGCAAGCTGAACAATGGCTTGCGCACGTTGACAAAGAATCTTGGCACGTTGAGGCTGCTCAAGCTAAGTTACGATTGCAAGCCTATTATGTTCCGGCTCAAACGGCCACGAACAAGACCATTGTGATCGCCCATGGCTATATGGGAAGCAACGTTAAAATGGCAAAGTATATTCGGCTATTTCACCAACAAGGCTATAACGTGTTAGCGCCTAATGATCGTGGCCACGGTTCGAGCCAAGGTAATTATGCTGGCTATGGCTGGCCCGATCGCTTGGATTATCTCAAGTGGTTTAAAACTTTACTTCATAAAACCGGGCAACAAACTGAAATTGGATTGTTTGGCGTCAGCATGGGTGGTGCCACGGTCATGTATTTAAGTGGTGAGCAATTACCAGTACAAGTGAAAGCAATCGTTGAAGATTGTGGGTATTCTAGTATCAATGGTGAGCTGAATTACCAACGCACGCAAATGTTTAGTTGGTTGCCAGCGTGGCCGTTAATGCCGACGCTTAATTTATTAGTACGGGCGCGCGCAGGATACGACTGGAATCAAGGCGATGCACTCAAATCGTTGAGCCGAAATAAATTGCCCATTTTCTTCATTCATGGCGATCGAGATACCTTCGTGCCGACGAAAATGGTCTATCAAAACTATGCAGCGACTTCAGCGCCGAAGAAACTTTGGGTGGTTCCCAAGGCGACGCATGCCGATTCGTTAGCGACTGCACCGAAGCAGTACGCCAAGCGTGTCGGTCGATTCTTCAGTCAATATCTTCAGTAGCTAATTTAAAAATGTCAAAAGGGTGTGACCAAAATTAATTGGTCACACCCTTTCTGATTATTGTTTTAAATTTAAACTAGTTTTCGAAACGTGTGATCAAATCGGCGAATGTTGCCATGGCGCCTTTAAGGAATTTAAGGGTCCCTTCATTCGTGATCTTCAAATCATCATCGAGTAAGTTGGTCACGTTGCCGATATAAAGCTCTGGCTGTTGAACAACCGGCATATTTAAGAAAGTCAATGATTGACGAAGATGATGATTAGCGCCGAAACCACTGATTGCACCTGGAGACACACTGAGGATAACAGCAGGTGTGCCATCCCAGACACTTTGGCCATAAGGACGTGAGCCAACATCGATCGCATTTTTCAAGACTGCGGGAACGGAACGGTTATATTCAGGCGTTGCAAAAATCACACCGTCGAGATCCTTGACTTCATCACGGAATCTCTTCCAAGTTGCGGGAACCTGATTTTCATCATCGAAATCTTGGTTGTATAAAGGTAAATCGCCAATTTGAATTTCTTTGACTTCATAACCATCGGGAAGCTGTGCCGCCATTTGTTGTGCGACTGCACGAGTATATGAGCCTTTACGAAGACTACCAACGAATAATCCAACTTTTTTTGTCATTAAAAAATTCCACCTCTTACTATTTATAAGTAAATTTTACCGACTTTAAGATTAAAAATCAAAGAATAAGCCTTACCGATATGTGGTTAATGATATCCATTAAAAAGAGTAAATATATTTTTATATAATATTTAAAACTAGATGTAACGATTTTTACTAACATTTCTAACCGTTTTGTATTATGATAGAGATAATTAAACGTTAGGAGAAATAAAATGACTGCAAAAGAGCTATTTACTGCACCAACACATGTTTCGAAGCATTACCAAGTTATGAACGAAGTACTTTCCGCCGTGACTCACGGGATCGGCTTCTTCATGGCGGTGATCGGTTTGGTGCTATTGATCGTTAAAGCAAGCGCAACACATGATGCCCTGCGTATTACGACGTTTACAATCTATGGGTTGTGTTTAGTTTTGTTGTATTTATTCTCGACACTTTATCACAGCCTGATGTTTACCAAGGCGCGAAGTCTCTTCCAAATTTTTGATCACAGTTCAATTTTTATTTTAATTGCGGGAAGTTATACGCCTTATACGCTGATCACAATTGGTGGTTGGCAAGGTTGGACAATGTTTAGTGTCAATTGGGCGCTGGCGATCATCGGAATCTTGTATAAAATATTCGGGAAGAATCAACGGCAAGTTTTTGAAACGTTGTTATATATTTTCATGGGCTGGATCGTCATCCTTGCTGCAAAACCGATGGCAGCTGCCTTGGGTTCGCAAGGCTTGTGGCTATTAATTTCTGGTGGGATCGCGTACACATTTGGCGCATTGCTATATAGTATGCGCCGGATCAAATATATTCATGTTATTTGGCACGTTTTTGTGATGATCGGGTCGGTTTTGATCTTCTTTTCAATTTATCTTTATGTGTAGAATGATGGGTTTAAACCGTCGGGTGCGGTAAAATGGACTTGGTGTTTATAATATTGATAATTTAAACCTTGGAGGAAATTATGGTTAAACGATTGATCAGCGCAAATTCTAGTGAAGTTCTAAAAATGAAGGCCGCAGAACTCAAGCAAAGTATTAAAGCCAGCGAAGGCCGCGTTGTGCTCAGTGAAGAAGTGGTCACGGCACAGCCTGTTGGCGAGGATATTACCAATGCAGAAGTTGCCGCTGCATTTGGCGCCGATTTGATTTTGTTGAATGGCATGGATGTGTTGAATCCGATGATCATGGGCCTTTATCCCGGTGAGGAAACTTTAGCAACCGCTAAGCCAAGCCGCGATGGTAAAATCATCAAGGATCTACAACATCTGGTTGGACGACCAATTGGCGTTAATCTGGAGCCGATCGACACGGATGCCGATATGTTAGAGGATCGTTTACAAATTCCTGAAGGTCGCACAGCGTCACGTAAAACCTTAGCTGAATTGGAACACTTAGGCTTTAATTTTGTCGTCTTGACGGGTAATCCGGGTACAGGTGTGACCAATGAACAAATCGTTAAAAATGTTTCGGTGGCTAAAGAAGTCTTTTCAGGCTTAGTAATTGCTGGGAAAATGCATGCTGCTGGTGTTAATGAGCCATTGGTAACGCCGGAAGTTGTCGAAGAGTTCATTAAAGCGGGTGCGGATGTGATTCTCGTGCCTGCGGTTGGAACCGTTCCAGAATTCAACGATGCAGAACTAACCGAAATCGTTAAAATTGCTCATCAAGCAGGCGCTTTGGTGATGTCGACGATCGGAACGAGCCAGGAAAGTGGATCGACTTCATATATCGAAAGTATCGCGATCCGTAATAAAGTTTGTGGCGTCGATATTCAACATATCGGTGACGCAGGTTACGGTGGTTTGGCGCCGGTCGAAAATATCTTTACAATCAGTAAAACAATTCGCGGCCAACGCCACGCCATCAGTAGAATGGCACGCTCGATCAATCGTTAATAAGTTTGAAACAGTAAAGCTAGGAGATTCTCCTAGCTTTTTTTGCGCGCCTAAATACGGGTCTTTCCACCAGCAGAACTAATTCTACAAACCGAATGAGCCGTTGATTCGAGTTCACCACAATCAACGAAACAAGCTACCAATGTAACAAGCTACAAAAAAAGGAAAAACAACAATTGTTGTTTTTCCTTGAGAGTTTTAAGTTGTATTGAATTACTTCTTCAAATTCTGTTCGACATAATCACGGACTTGGGCATCGGTTTTGTCCAAGAATGGTTTCATGGCTTCTTCGGTCTTGATAGTGTCACGATTATTTGCTTCCATAATGTGATTCCAGATCGCGTCACGAACAACATTCTTGTCGTCGCTCCAATCGAACTCTTCATTCATCCGTAAATTCAATAGTTCAGGTTCTGTTTGAATATTTTCAGCCATCTCAATTACCTCCATTATTATTTACAACTTCATTATAGGTCCGATTTGAAAAAGTAGCGTGGAAAACGGCTTATTCGTAAAAATGTCCGCAATAAATAAAAAACTTTTCAAAACTTGATGCGGGTCAATTTTATTTAAACCCTAACTCGGTAAACTATATTTATCAAGTCGAAGAGGAGTGCACATTATGAAATTCCAATTATATATTCAAAAGCACACGACACAAATTACTTGGACCACTGCAGCGTTGATCGCCGCAGGTTTTCTAAGCAAGTATTTATTAAATAGCACAATGTTCTATCAAATTTTCTTGGCGATCGCTTCGATCATCGCGGTGATTCCAATTGCAATCCATGCCTACCAAGCAGCTCGTGCTAAGGTGATCAGTATTGAGTTCTTAGTCACCGTTGCCGTAATCGGCGCGTTTATAATCGGTGAATATAATGAGTCGGCAATCGTTACGTTCCTATTCTTGTTCGGGAACTTTCTGGAACAGAAGACCTTATCTAAGACACGTGAATCAATTAAGTCATTAACTGAAATGGCACCAACAACGGCTGAAGTTGTTCAGGCGGATGGTTCCATCGAAGAAGTCGATATCGATGATGTCGATGAAGGCGACGTTGTTCTGGTTAAGACCGGTGCGGCGATTCCAGTCGATGGTGTGGTCGTTGAAGGTAATGGTTATGCAGATGAGGCCGCCGTTACTGGTGAGTCTCGCGAAGTCAATAAAGCTTTGGACGACGAAGTTTTCTCTGGAACGATGTTGAGCGATGGCTTCTTGAAAATCAAAGCAACTAAAGTCGGCGACGACACAACTTTTGCTAAGATCGTCGAGCTAGTTGAAGATGCGCAAGATACAAAGTCGCACGCTGAAAAATTTATCGATCGTTTCTCACAGTATTACACACCAGCAGTTCTGTTGATCGCATTGATCGTCTTTATTTTCTCACGTGATTTCAAGCTTGCGATCACGGTTCTCGTTCTCGGATGCCCTGGTGCCTTGGTCATTGGTGCGCCAGTTTCTAACGTTGCCGGAATTGGTAACGGTGCAAAGCGCGGCATCTTGATCAAGGGTGGCGAAGTTATGGATACTTTCGCCAAAATCGATACTTTTGTTTTCGATAAAACTGGTACCTTAACTAAAGGATCAACTTCTGTTTCTGCAACTAAGCGTTATAATGACAGTTTCAATGACACATTGGCATTGGCTGCTAAGATTGAAACATTGTCCGATCATCCACTAGGACGCGCAATTATTCAATACGCTGGCGATCAGAATGTCGATTATCAAGACTTGGAAATCAGCGATAACGAAACGATCAAGGGTCAAGGGATCGCGGCTAAAATTAATTGTCAACAAGTTCTCGCTGGGAATTCGAAATTAATGGCTGCTCGTAACGTCGCTATGACGGACAAACAACAAGCGGATTTAATTGAATTACAAGGCACTGGTAGTTCTGTGGTCATCGTTGCCATCGATAGCCAAATCACGGCAATCTTCGGTGTCTCCGATGTGATTCGACCAGAAGTTGCGGAAGAGCTCGCTAATCTGAAAGCTTCTGGCGCAAAGCACCTCGTTATGTTAACGGGTGATAATCAAGTAACGGCCAATTATGTGGCTCAACAATTAGGTATCGATGAAGTTCACGCTGAATTGTTACCCGATCAAAAAGTTGAATTTGTTAAGAAGTTCCAAGCTGAAGGTCGTAAGGTTGCTTTCGTCGGTGATGGGATCAATGATAGTCCATCGCTTGCGACCGCTGATATCGGTATCGCCATGGGCAGTGGCACGGATGTTGCCATTGAGACTTCTGATGTTGTCTTGATGCAATCGAGTTTTGCCGCGTTGGTTCACGCCTACAAGTTGTCTAAGAAGACGGTGCTGAATACTCGTGAGAATGTCACAATTGCCATTGCTGTTGTTGCCTTCCTGTTATTAGGTTTAGTCGCTGGATTCATCTACATGGCCAGTGGGATGTTTGTTCACGAAGCAAGTATCTTAGTCGTGATCTTCAATGCCATGCGTTTGATCAACTTCGGTAAAAAGAACGACGCCAAATTAGTTCCAGCAGTCGTCCACAGTTAATTTTAAAAATAAATCAGATTTTTTGAGCAACTTGATGTGCATCAATTTTTTCAAACGAGGAACACCTTATACTAGGTATATAAATTAAAGAAAGAGGTCATCCATTATGAATAAAAAAGTTACTTTACAATTAGACGCGTTAACTTGCCCATCATGCTTAACTAAAATTGAAACTGCCGTTAAAGCTGAACCAGGCGTTGGCAATGTTAAAGTCTTGTTCAATGCCGGCAAAGTTAAAGCCGATATCGATGACAGCCAGACGAGCGCCGATAAATTAAGCGACGTCGTTACGAAATTAGGTTATGAAGTCGAGAAAGTTAAAGTTAAAGACCTGTAAAAAGTCATCGTCAAAATAGATAAGCAGCGAAAGATTTACGAGGAGGAAAAATTATGTCAGATCAAACTGAAATTGAAGCAAAATATCAAGCTGAGGTCAAACAAGCCGACCTTGATCATCATAAACCAACCGCAGGTGCTATGAGCGGACACATTGTTGCCAATCTCTGGTACTTCGATGTTAAGCTCCACCAAGCGCTCTGGTATGTTAAAGGCGAACAAGCTTTGCAACTACAAGATTTTTATACAGAATTAATTGAGAATAATCGCCAACAACTCGATGAATTAGGTGCGGTTTTGCTTGATGAGAATGAAATGCCACCTTCTACGGTTGCTGAATACACAACTTATACGAAGTTAGCTGAAGATCCTCGGATCAAATATGAAGATGCTTCTGAAATCGTTTTGGAAACTGCACATGATTTTACAACGGCAAACATGTTTATCGATCGCGCGATCATCTTGGCACAACGTGAGCATCGTCCCGCGTTAGCCGCTAACTTGACTGATATGCGCGGATATAATAATCGGCAAACTCGTAAACTCCAAGCTTTATTAGGCAAGACAGCTTGGCAAGATCTCGTCGAAGTTGACGATGACGAAGATGACGACGATTAATTTAACCGTTAATTAAATAGCCCCCCAAGATCAACCACAATGGACAACCTCAGACGTCTATTGTGGTTTTTTGTAGCTTGTTAGGTTGGTGGATGGGAACTGGAAATGACTTCTCATGCCGTTGGTGGCATTAGTTCAGGATACGTAAAGACGCATTGGGTTGTGCAAGTTATTCAGTAAAATGAATTTTCTGAGCAGATTTCTGCAGATAATGACAATCTCAAGAAATTAGTTGCTTTTTATAGCCCACTCGCGATAGGCTAAGTAAAGAGTGTGAGTGCCCATGGGTTGAAAATGAGGATTAACTTCGAGTCATACCAAAATCTGGTTTTGGATTTTAGTATGACTCAAGTTAACCGGAAGTTTCAATGGGCGAGCAATGACGGGTTTATTTTCATAATGCGGAAAAGTTAATAAGGGGTGCAACAGGTTGCGACAGGATCCAATCAAGCTAAAATGGCTGTTCTTAGGTTCATTGATCATCAACACGGGGATCAGTTTTATTTGGCCATTAACGACGATTTATATGCATGAATACTTACACGAAACATTGACGGTCGCTGGAATTGTCTTGCTATTCAATTCGGGCTTTACAATGATCGGTAATTATTTGGGTGGTTGGTTATTTGATCATTGGCGTCCATATCCGACGATTTTGATCGGGATCGCGACGGCGATGGTTTCCACTGGGCTGTTGATTTTTTTGCACGGCTGGCCGATTTATGCGGTTTTATTAGTCGTGTTGGGATTGGGTAACGGAATTGTGGCGACGGGCATTAATTCGACCGCGACACTCGTGCGCAGCAAACAACCTAGCTATGTTTTCAACGTGCTGTATTTTACCAGCAATTTGGGCTTAGTCTTCGGTTCTTTGATCGTGGGTTATATTTTGCCTTTGGGAATTCAATATATTTTCATGATCGCGTTTGTTTTGTTCGTGGCCTTTTTTGTGATGGCATTGTTGACGTTTCGCCAACTCGATCAAAGTAAACAGGCAGCCACACAGCACGGGACGGTCGTTAGTGATCGCAACGAGCAAACGCGCGACAAGTTACCGATTCTGTTATTGTTGTTGACGTTATTCGTGGCCTGGGTCGCCTACGAACAGTGGCAGAGTAATATTTCTGCTTATATGATCCATTTAGGAATGGACGTTAAATTATACAGTCATTTGTGGACAGTCAATGCAGTTTTGATCGTGGTTTTGCAGCCATTGTTGACGCACTTTGATGATTATTTATTGAAACATTTGCGCGGTCGCTTATATACAGGATTTTTCTTATTTTGCGGGTCATTTTTAATTTTAATTTTTGCGAAGCAATTCGGTTGGTTCGTCTTAGCGATGACGGTGTTAACAATCGGCGAAATCATTGCGTTCCCGGCGGTTTCAACCTTCGTTAACGAACGTGCCTCCTTTGCAGAAAAGGGGCGCTATCAGGGATTGGTCGCGTTATCGGCATCTGCTGGACGCGCCGTAGGGCCATTGATCGGTGCGCTGATTATCGAAACGTTCACCTATCCCATTTTATTTATCTTCTCGGCAATATTGATTGCCATTTTTACGGTGATCTTCATGAGCTCCGGGTTGAAACGAACGCCTGAAAAATAAATATTCCTAGCACGTGGCCGCTTGATCAGCAGCTGTGCTAGGAATTTTTTAATGCTTAGGATTCTTGGTGTATCAGTTGATCAATGTAAGTTAAAACGCCCTGCTTGTTATTCGTCGTTGTCAGGACGTCAGCGGCGTTTTGAATAGGTTCTGGTGCATTAGCCATCGCAACGCCCAAACCGACCTCAGTGAGCATTTCTAGGTCATTACCGCCATCACCGAAAGCGACCATCTCTTGAAGATCGATGTTTAGCAATTCGCCAAGTTTTTTCAGCCCGTTTGCCTTGTGGATGCCAGGCTGAATGATATCAATATCGCCATGACCACTAGAAGTTGGTGTGCCTAAGCCGTCGAGTTCGATTTTCAAACGCTGCACAAATTCTTCGGTACGTTCGTCAGGACAGTGAATCCCGATTTTGAAAATTTTGTCATCGAGGGTGTGATAATCATCGATGAAATCTAGGTGTTTATAATATAAGCGCGAAATATCGGTGAAACTTTGCGGCGTCTCTGGTAGGAGATAGGCGCTTTTTTTGCCAGCAATAATAAGATCTAATTCGGGAATTGCGCAGAGTTTATCCATAATCTGCTCAAATTGCGCCTGCGTAAAATTGGAATAGTCGAGAACTTGATCCGCGGTCCGCAAGTAAGCGCCGTTTTCTGCCAGATAAATCACTTCTGGATAGTCTTCGAAGAAACTTTTTAGTTGATAGTATTGATTGCCACTCGCAACAACGAACTGAATGTTTCGCGTCTGCATGTCGCGGTAAAGCTGAGCAAAATAGCGACGATCATACTGCTTGTCGTCATCGAGAAAGGTGCCGTCCATATCTGTTGCAATCAACTTGATTGTCATTTTGTCACCTCATTAAATTGTGATAGTCTTGTTGTTGCTGATCCCAATATTGGCGATCTTGTTCGGAAATTTCGCGTAAAACGCGGCAGGGGTTGCCGACCGCGATGCAATTAGCCGGAATATCTTTCGTTACCACGGCACCTGCGCCGATCACACAATTATCACCGATCGAAACACCAGGCGTTACAACGACGTTACCACCCATCCAAACGTTGTTGCCGATCGTGATCGGGTAGCCGTATTCGATGCCGGAGTTGCGAATGTCTGCAGGAATAGGATGACCCGCGGTATAGAGACTGATCCGTGGTCCAAACATAACATTATCGCCAATTGTAATATCGGCGGTATCGAGGAAAATACATTCGTAATTTGCGTAGAAGTTTTTACCGATATGAACGTTACAACCGTAGTCGAGATGTAACGGCGTTTCAATATAGGCGTCGTTAGTTGGAATATCCATATATTCGCTGAGTAATTGCTTGCGTTTGTCGGTTTCAAATTCGGCGGTCGCATTATATTGGCGGGTAAAACCTTGGGCACGTCGACGCAGTTCCGCTAGTTCAGGATCACTGGAATTATATAATTTGCCCGCGAGCATTAATTCTCGTTCTGTTGGCATCAAAAAGACTCCTTTATGTATCAATAGTTTTCCACTTTCAGCCCTGATTATAACAGAGCCGTTGTGTAAAAACGAGGCTTGATTTAACGGATAATTGGCAAGTGGTAGGTTGTCATCGCAGAATATGCTACAATAACAATTGTATTGTAAATATTGACGCAAGGTCTTCGTCACGCGTTGTGAACTGATTTAACTCGACGAGGACTAGCGATAAGCACATTGAGGAGAGATATTTTGGAAGCAATCAATTTAAAAGCGGGCATGACATTTATCAAGGATGGCAAGTTGATCAAAGTTTTAGAGAGTAATCATCATAAACCCGGCAAGGGCAACACGGTGATGCAGATGAAGCTTTACGACGTTCGCGCAGGTTCAACCGTGCAAACCACAATGCGTCCTAGTGAAAAAATTGAGCCAGCCACACTGGAAATGAAAGAAGTCCAGTATTTATACACACAAGATGAGATCGCCTTTTTCATGGATATGGCGACTTATGAACAATATGAAGTTAGTATCGGCAGTATCGAAAACGATTTGAAATATTTGCTTGATAATACGATCGTTCAGATTCAATTCTATGGCACAGAAGTAATCGGGATCACGTTGCCAAGTACAGTTGAATTGACGGTCACGGAAACACAGCCTTCAATTAAGGGTGGCAGTGTGACTGGTAGCGGCAAACCAGCAACGATGGAAACTGGCTTAGTTGTCAACGTTCCTGACTTCATTAAGAGCGGCGAGAAAATCGTGATCAATACGTCGACCGGCGAATATAAAGGCCGCGCTACGAATTAGCTTGTTTAGTAGCTTGTTAGTTGGGTAGATGGAGATTATAATTCACGTCTCATTCGGTTGGTGGCATTAGTTCAGACTGCGTAAAGACGCGGTTGAAATGATTCATTGATATAAATAAACAGGAACAACCACAATTTGGTTGTTCCTGTTTTTGTTTGTTGTCGTTATAACGTTGATTTGCGCAGCTTTAGTCACTGAAGTACTGAATTTTATTTAGTGGCCAGTAACGTAAGCGGGTCACGCCTTTAATTGCAGATTTCTTGATGAAGCCGATCCGCCGACTGTCTTTAGAAATCGGCCGATTATCCCCCAAGACAAAATAACTATCCTTGGGCACAGTGCTGCGTCCTAAAAGCGAGCTAAGCGTAAAGTCCTGCGTGAAGTTGCCGGTCACGGCATATTTAGTGAGATAGGGTTCATTAATTTTTTTACCATTGATGTAGACTTGGTCGTTCTTGGCCTCTACAGTGTCACCAGGCAATCCGATCACCCGCTTAATATAAAGAGTGCCAGGTTCATTAGGCGCGTCTAAAACGACTACTGAGCCCCGTTTGATCGTCGCCAGCCGATTGGTGATCAGCCGGTCACCGTCATTATAAGCGGTCTCCATAGAGGGTCCGGAAACCACATCCTTTGCTAAAACGTAACGGAAAACTAATTGAACGCCCGCAAAAAGAACGACCGCGAGAATAATCATTTCGACCACCCATCTGCCGAAGCTCGTTTCTTCTTGTTTCTTCGCCGCTTGTTGTTTATTCATCTTTTATCTACCTCGAAAATTATACTTATGTTCATTCTCTAATTTTAGCCCTTGAAATGCAATGTAAAAGAACTATTTTAGTTAAATGATAAGATTTAGCCGAAATTTTTAAAAAAATGCGCCGAATAATTTTTTTTGTGGTCAGTTGGCCTATTTTCAACTATAATAAGCGTTAATAGGATCGACACTTGATTAAATAGATGAAACTTTTGGAGGAACACATGGCAAGTAGATGTAATAATCGTCATCCAATGAAACTGATTGCTTTAAACGGGAACTTTGATTTGGCCAAGGCAGTTGCTGAACACATAGGCATGCCACTGCTTTCGACGTCGGTCAAGCATTTCGCTGACGGCGAGATTCAAATCAATATTAACGAAACCGTTCGTGGCGACGATGTTTTCGTCATTCAGTCGATCAATGATCCGGTCAACGAGAACTTTATGGAATTGATGATCATGATCGATGCGTTACGCCGTGCCAGCGCGCATACAATCAATGTTGTCTTGCCATACTTTGCCTATTCACGTGCAGATCGCAAGACGCGTTCGCGTGAACCGATCACCGCTAAATTAGTTTCGAATTTGATCGAAATTGGCGGCGCCGATCGCGTGGTTGCCTTAGATCTCCACGCCGATCAAATTCAGGGCTTCTTTGATATTCCGGTAGATCATTTACAGGCGTTACCGATCCTTGCCAATTATTTCCTCAAGAAAAATTTAGGGACCGCGGATGAAATCGTGGTCGTTGCGCCAGATCATAGCTCAACCAAACGCGCGCGGGCAATGGCTGAGTACTTCGATTGCCCGATTGCGATCGTTGACAAACGCGATAGCAATCCCAGCGTTGATCCAATGGATATCATCGGTGATGTTGAAGGCAAGATCTGTATTATTTCGGATGACCTGATCGATACCGCCAGCCGAATGGTTTGGTCAGCGAATTCATTGCACGTTGCGGGTGCCAAAGAAATTTATGGCTGTGCAACGCATGCGATTTTCTCGAAGGGCGCCACTGAAAAATTACAAAATTCGATCCTCAAAGAAGTCGTTGTGACGAATTCAATTCGGATCCCAGAAGAAAAAGAATTCGATAAACTAGTTAAGCTATCCGTGAGTGATTTGTTGGCGAATGCGATCCAGAAAATCCATAATAACGAGTCGATCCATTCCTTGTTTGATTCAGATACTGAAGACTAAAAATATCGTTAAAAAAGCGTGCTGACATTGTCAGCACGCTTTTTAAATGCGCTTGATCTAACCAACGGTCGTCACAACTGCGCCACCGACAATAATTGCGAGGCCTAATATCGTCAGAATTAATTCACGAGTTGTTTTATGTTCCTTCAAGAAGATCAAACCACCCAATGTTGATAAGACGACGGAGACTTGGCCAACGACGAATGCGGTATTAACACCGTTATAACGCACCGAGAAAATATAACTGATCGCTGCCACCGAGAAAATGAGACCGGCGAGAATATTTTGCCAACTTTTGGCTTCCTTGATGACACCTAAGCTTCTAGTTACTGCCAAATAAGCTAACACAGCGACAACCATTCCCACAGATTCAGGGAAGAAAATCGCCAGACCTGAAGTGGACATGGCTTTAGGAATCGTGTTGTAAACGAGGTAACCAATCGTCGTTAGCACCAAAATAACGTATGATTGCGTTGCTTTTCGTTCTGGATCGTTGTTCTTGTTTTCAGTGTATGAGGTTAAAAAGACGCCGATGATCAACATGGCGATACCGATGAAACCAAGTGTGCGCGCAGTTGTTGTCGACCATTCGCCAAAGATGAGCACACCGATCAACGAAGTTCCGATTAATTGTAAGCCGGAAGTCACGGGCATTGTTCGGGAGACGCCGATATTTTTGTAAGCCTGATATTGTCCGAGCTGTCCAGCAATCCAGAACGCGCCAGCCAGAGCCGCGAGTAAAAAGTTGCTTACTGAAATATCCAAACCCTGTACCGCGATCACGAAGAAACTAGCGATCAGAGTTCCCACTGCTGTTCCGAAAATTTGATTCTTAGTGGTCCCACCAACGAGTTGGATGGCAAATGGTAAAACACCCCATCCCAAAACCGGTAGTAATAACCAAATAATTGTCATAAAGTTAGCCCCCAAAATTAAAGATATAAATAATAGAATAACAGAATAACGCACGTTTTCCAAAAAAAAGTTACTTCAAGCTTGAAATAATAATCGGACCGTAACATTTAAGCGGGCGCAATTTGACTAATTATTAGCCATATTCATGGTTCCTGTTCACGCAACATGATATGCTGTAATTGATTGAAATTGAGCAAACCAAAAGGAGGCAACACAATGAGTTTCAGAAAAGTGCGAGTTATTCAGTATGGTTGTGGCAATATGGCGAAGGTGATCATCCCTTATTTATTAAGTCATGGCGCAGAAATCGTCGGGGCTATCGATAACAATACAGAAATTGTCGGTCAGGATGTTGGCCGCTTTGCTGGGTTGGATCATGATTTAGGCGTTAAAATTTCTTCTGATGCGGATGAAGTACTCGAACGCGTCGAAGCGGATATTGCAGTGGTGACTTTATTCAGTTATGTTGAGGATAATTATGATCATTTTGCTAAGGTGCTTCAGCATGGGGTCAACGTGATCACAACTAGTGAAGAAGCCTTCTATCCTTGGAGCACCTCTGCTCAACAAACTAACGAACTAAACAAACTGGCGCTACAAAACGGCGTTACGATCACCGGTAGTGGGATGCAAGATATTTTCTGGAGCGAATTTCCCTTTACAATCGCAGCTGGCTGTGCGCAGATCGATCAGATCGAAGGTGCCGTCAGTTATAACGTCGAGGAATACGGCATTGCCTTAGCAAATGCTCATGGCGTTGGCCTGTCTCAGGATGAATTTAAAAAACAAATTACGGATGTTGAGAGTTTCCCATCTTACATGTGGAACTCTGGTGAAGAACTCGCTAGCAAATTTGGTTGGACGATCAAGAGCATCCAAGAAAAACGGGTGCCAGTTCTGAGTGACACAACGATTCATTCAGAAACGATCGGTGGCGACATTCCTGCGGGTAATGCGATCGGCATGTCGGCTATCGCAACCATTCAGACTTATCAGGGTCCAGTGATGGAATTGCAAACGATCGGTAAAGTCTATCAAGAAGGCGAAGGCGATCTTTGCGAATGGCATCTAAAAGGCGATCCAGATACAGACATGTCTGTGCAAAAACCAAATACGGTGGCACATACTTGTGCAACGATCGTCAATCGAATTCCAGACGTTTTAAATGCATTACCTGGCTTCGTAACGGTGGATCAATTACCAACACCCCAGTATTTAAGCTATCCAATGGGATATTACGTGCTGTAATTGACGGCGTTATAACGCATCACCAACTTTTATCGACAACACGCAAAAAGCGCTTGAGGAATTGAAGTGCTTCATAATTGTTAGACAAACAGTCTAATGATTGTGAGGCACTTTTTGTATGGTCAAAT
>NZ_RHOW01000023.1 GCF_003946215.1 Lapidilactobacillus mulanensis | reverse complement strand
AAAAAACTCCTTCCTAAGTGTACAAGCTTTGATTATTTGCTTGTCTACTTAAGTAGGAGTATAGCCTAAAGTCATCACTGACTTTACGTTCTTTTTGTATACCTTGTATTTAAATACTACTGATCCTCTTTTTTGCGTCGTACACCAAGGCCGAATAATCCCAATGCGCTCAGGATAAGACCTACTACGCTTAATGAAGAACCAGCTTTTTCATCAGTCTGTGGAAGCTTGCCAGTACCATGTTCCTGGTTAGAAACTGACTGGTTTTGATTATGCTCAGGCGTTTTGACACCATTATTCGGATCAAGTGGATAAGCATCTTCTGAATCGTTGATGCCATCACCATCTGTATCTGAATTAGTTGGATCAGTGCCCTTGCCAGCCTCATCAGAATTCGATAACCCATCAGAATCCGGATCATCTTTATCATCAGAAATTGTTGGGTCTAGTGGTTTCACATCGTCCGAATCATTTACACCATCGCCATCTGTATCCGAATTGTCTGGGTCTGTTCCCGCTTCTGACTCCTCTTCTGAAGTTAAGTTGTCGGAGTCTGGATCGTCTTTATCATCAGAAATTGTTGGGTCTAGTGGTTTCACATCGTCCGAATCATTCACGCTATCGCCATCTGTATCCGAATTGTCTGGATCTGTCCCTGCTTCTGACTCTTCTTCTGAAGTTAAGTTGTCGGAATCTGGATCATCTTTATCATCAGAAATTGTTGGATCTAGTGGTTTCACATCGTCCGAATCATTCACACCATCACTATCGGTATCTGAATTATCAGGGTCTGTTCCTGCTTCTGACTCTTCTTCTGAAGTTAGGTTGTCAGAATCCGGGTCGTCTTTGTCATCAGAAATTGTTGGATCCAATGGTTTCACATCATCAGAATCATTCACACCATCGCCATCTGTATCCGAGTTGTCAGGATCTGTTCCTGCTTCTGACTCTTCCTCTGAAGTCAGGTTGTCAGAATCTGGGTCGTCTTTGTCATCGGAAATTGTTGGATCCAATGGTTTCACATCATCAGAATCGTTCACACCATCACTATCGGTATCCGGATTGTCTGGATCTGTTCCCGCTTCTGACTCTTCTTCTGAAGTCAGCCCATCGGAATCCGGATCATCGGGATCAACATCTTTGGTATAAGTGACAGTTGCATAACTATCCTCATCCGGAGTACTGCCGATCTCTGGAGCAGCAACTGAAGCTTGATCAGCTGTATATCCAGCTATTACCGGTGAATCAACACTGGTAAATTTATCATCAGTCGAATAAGTCTTTTCACCCGTAGTTACGTTTGTATCTACAGTCCAAGTAATTGTTTGCTTAGCTGAGTCCGGTACGATCGAATCGTCTAATCCTTCGTACGCAACATACCAAGTTTGAGTTTGTTGCGTAATTACATGGTCATTCTGTTTTACCTTAACAGTAATCGTTTCGCCATCGGCATCCATTGTCACCGAGCGCAAAGTGTCTTCCCCATCAACAAACACGTAATTGGCTAATTCCTTTGCGGTTAGTTTTGGCTGATAGGAAACAACACCACCAACTTTATGGTCAGCGTCAATTTCCGAATAGACTATTTCATTGTTATTATCTACGTCAACATAATTAATTGTTAAATCCGCTGAGGCCGTCTCGGCAGGAGTCAAGGGATCTTCATCCTCACCATCATCTTTACCATCACTATCGGTATCGGGGTTCGTAGGATTAGTTCCAATATCATTCTCTTCCGAATTCGTTAACCCGTCACTATCTGGATCCTCAGGAAGCAGTGACGTTGCACCTTTTGGAACATACAATAACCAAATATCGCCTTGATCACCATAAATAATGTCTCCGGTAAAAACAATATCATTACCCTGCTTAGGTCCATCAGTATACGTGACGAAATCATAACCATCAATTTTCAATGGCGTAATATCCTTAGTAACGTTATCGCCAGTCGGTCCAGTCAGATTAGTGGAGTAACTACCACTATTATCCTGAATCAATTCGAAACTACCATCAGCATTCAAAATATAGTAATGTACCGAAATAGTATCAGTTGTAGCCTTAGTTGCCAAGCCGCCTGAATCTGTTGAGGTTTTAGTAACTGCGGTATATTCGCTGTTCACCGTGTCTGCATGCGCATGCGCCGGTACATTCACACTGACTAATCCTGTGCTCATTGCCAAACCGAATAACATGGTGAAAACCCATTTCTTGCCGCTCTTATGCATACGGTAATGCAGGTTAACGCGTTCCATGCTTTGCAAATGATTGTTCTTACCTAAGCGTCTCATATTTGAATCCCCCAATTCAATTTTTTGTTTGCCATCCTGATCGGATAATTAATAGGGATTACCCGTTGGCTGTGGCTTCTCCAATGGAATAAATTCATTGTAAAGGGATAAATTAAAAAACGAGTATCAAATTTTGAGAATATTTTTTTACAATTGTGAACTGATCTCATGCAAACAAATGATTATTTATAAATATTTATCTCATTTTAGCGGTTTCATAAATATCATTCCTCTTGCAATAGCTTTTAATAAAAGCTAATAATCATCGTCAATTTACGCAAGATAATATAAATAATGACTAAAATATTAGAAGAATAAATAACCTCCAAACATTAGAACTTTCAAGTCTTAGACACCATCAATCAGTTGAAATGAAAGAAATTGCGGCTCACTTACATTAATTTTCTAATTTAAAAATTACATATAAATACATTTTGTACTTAGCTAAATCGGAAAATCGGCACTCAATCAATACATCGATTCTCAAAAAAATTGTTTATTTTTTTCTGATACGAAATTGTTTGTCAATATCAATCTTCAATATTAAAATTCAAGCTCACTTCTAATGGCTGCAATATAAGGAGATAATAAAATATTCGATAAACTCATGAATAACTTAGAGAAATCAAAGCAAGAATCAACCAAACGCGGATGTGCTTTTACGAACGCGCTCAGCATAGAAACACTTGATCAAGCACTCGCTGCAGAAATTTATATTCCGGTTTTGTTAGTTCTAAATCATAACGAAGTTACCACAACAAGATATGGCGCCGGCCCTCAGGAAAGCATTCTGACGATGCAGCTGACCCCCAATGCACTGGTCTTTAGTTCCTTGGGAAAAAATATCGCGGTCTCGAGAAAACAATTGCCTGGCCTGAAAATTATCAAATCAACATCTCCCTACTCAAGCGCCCCGCTCCAGCGTTGTGGATCCCCGAAGTTGAGATTTATCTGCTGCTCAGAAGATCAGTTACACTATTCCTGACTTTTATCACGATATTTTCAAAGAAAAAGATGACGGGAAACTTGAGCGTTTGATTCTTGACAACAATAGAATCAACGCGAAGTTGCTCTCTGAAATGCCACCAGTTGGTTAGATTGCACTTAAGCTATCAATTTTTTCGCATAGAACCGAGGTTCCCTCATGGAAAATATGCAACCCATTATCCTGACAGATTTAGAAGAATTGCGTGATACCAATGGCAACTTGCCGCAACTTAAGCACACTTTCACTGCTTTGGAATCCACCTTGGTCCTCGCCGGAATTCCGATTCTCACACTTTACGGTGCCGGATTGATCATGATGATTGTTGGCGTCACAATCCATTTATTCAGCCATCAATATCGTATTCGCAATTTGGATAATCGGGCGGTTTACTTGATGCCCAGATCTGAATTTAAAAAATATCAAGCGCTTATTAAAACCGCCTCAACCATAAATAGATAGCAAAAAACACGATGTCAAATGACATCGTGTTTTTATTTGTAGCATTTTATTTAACTAATTTATCCCAGATAACGACTTCACCCGTTGCGAGTGATTTTTGAACATCAATAATGCGTTGGTTGCTACTTCCGCGAAATTGTAGTGTTAAATCTTTTTTTGCTAGGAGGAAACGGCCGTCGACTAGAATATCGATCTTGCTGAGGAGTTCTAACTTGTCGGGCGTTTCTTGCATCAGTTCATCCCAAGTATAACCAGTCCAAGACCAGACATCTTTCGTGTGACCGAAGCGCGCACGCAATGCGTCCACCAACTGCAGGCAAACTTGCGTATTAACAAACGGCTCGCCACCTAATAGCGTCAATCCTTGCACATAAGATTGGCTGAGATCGTCAAGAATCTGCTCCTGCAATTCATCCGTATAAGGCTTACCATAACGAAAATTCTGTGCGGCTGCATTGTAACAACCTGGACAGGCAAAACGGCAACCAGATACATACAAGCTGCAACGCACACCCTCACCGTCAACAAAGTTAAAAGGTTTGTAACTGGCAATATATTTCTGACTTAAATCTTCCGACCGCCATTCGCCGGGTTGGGGATTTTTTGGTAACTTAATATTTTCTGTCGGCAAATGGATCACTCGTTTCTTTAATTGACTAGGTTATTCGTTGCGATTCTCATTAGCAACTTGATTATTGCTAAAGCTCATATGCTTAACGCGGTGGATAATTTCTTCGTGGCGGCCGTGAACCATTGGTCGCTGATTAGGATTACCTAAGTAGCCACAAGTCCGCTTAACTACATCACAACTTGCAGGGTCACTATTACCACATTGTGGGCACTTAAAGCCCTTCTCAGTGGGCACGAACTCACCCTTGAAGCCACACTTGAAACATTGGTCGATCGGCGTGTTGGTTCCCAAATAGCCAATGCGATCATATGCATAATCCCAAACGGCCTCTAAGGCTTTCGGATTCTGTTTCAGGTTCGGATATTCGCAATAATGAATAAAGCCACCCGAACAATATTTAGGATAATCTTTTTCGAAATCTAACTTTTCAAACGGTGTTGGATTCTTACGCACATCATAGTGGAAACTGTTCGTATAATATTCCTTGTCAGTAATATCCTTCACTTTGCCGAACTTCTGTGTATCCAAGCGACAGAAACGATCGGTCAAACTTTCAGATGGCGTGCTGTAAACGCTAAAGTGGTAGCCATATTCTTTTTCCCAATCGACACAATGATCGTACAAAGCCTTGACCACGTTGATCGTAAATTGTTTAGCTTCTGGATCGTGTTCCCAAGTTGGACCGAAGAAAACCGTACCGACTTCATACAAGCCAATGTAGCCAAGTGAAACAGTTGCACGGCTGTTCTTGAACAATTCATCAACAGGATCATTCTCATTCAAACGTTTGCCGAACGCACCATACTGATACAATATTGGCGCATTAGTTGGCAAAGATTGTTTCGCACGATTAACTTTGAAAATCAGCGCTTCTTTACAGACGCCCAAACGTTCTTCCAGGATCTGCCAGAATTTATCTTGATCACCTGCAGATTCCATCGCGATCCGTGGTAAATTCAGCGTAACAACGCCTAAATTCATCCGGCCAGAATTAACTTCTTTGCCGGTCTCGGGATCTTTCCAGCCTTGTAAGAAACTACGACAACCCATCGGTGCTTTGAACGAGCCAGTCAGATCGATCAATTTGTCATAGCTTAAGACGTCGGGATACATCCGCTTCGTCGCACATTCGATTGCCAATTGCTTGACATCATAATTAGGATCCTCTGGATTCAAGTTCAATCCGCGTTTCAATGCGAAAACCAGTTTAGGGAAAATAGCGGTCCGGTGTTCTTTGCCTAAACCTTGGATCCGGATCTTCAAAATCGACTTCTGGATCTCGCGTTCGATCCAACTTGACCCTAAACCGAATCCAAGCGTCGTAAATGGCGTTTGACCTTGAGATGAGTATAAAGTATTGATCTCGTATTCAAGTGCCTGCATCGCGTCGTAAATGTCTTTTTTAGTCCGTTTGATCGCATACTCTTTGCGACGTTCAGGTTCATCGATCCATTCGGCAGCTTCAGATTCATGCTTAGCTAAATTTTTCTCGGCAAAAGGTGCCAATAATTCATCGACACGGTCTGCAGAACAGCCACCATACTGACTAGAAGCCACATTGGCGATGATCTGCGCCATTTGTGCAGTCGCCGTCTGAATAGAATGCGGCGGCTCAACATCCGCGTTGCCAATTTTGAAACCATTCGTCAACATTTCCTTAAAGTCGATCAAACAGCAATTCGTCATCGGACTGTATGGTTGGTAATCCAAGTCATGCCAATGAATCTCACCCTTTAAATGTGCATTAGCAACCTTGGGTGGCAACATTTTCAAACCCATTGCCTTAGCAACCGTCCCGGCTGTTAAATCGCGTTGCGTATTGAAAACCTTGCTATCTTTATTGGCGTTCTCATTAACAACCGTTGCGTCATGTTTCAATAATTTTTGAATCGTAAAATTAATATCGGTGGCCTGACTGCGCTCGAAATCACGCTCAGTCCGATAATTAATATAGTCTTGAGCGATTTGATACAAATGATGATCCAACATTGTATGCTCAACAATGCTCTGGATCTCATAAATTTTAATATTCTCTGGGAAGCGATCGGCAATTTCTGCAAGCACATCATCTAGCACAGACTGCAATTCACCTGATGTTCTCGCATCAAGATCATCATTGCTATTTTCTTTGTCCGCTGCTTTTTGCATGGCTTGCGCAATTTTACTTGGATCGAAATTCATGATCCGGCCATCACGCTTGATCACGTTGATCTGTACCGCTGTTTCAACTGAATTCGTCTTCAATTCTTGCATCACAACTACCTCTTCATCATGTTTCTTAATACTAATAATAACGGGTGGGCAGGCAATAAGCAAGAGGTACAAGAAGCAGATATTGTGGATATCATGCGGAAAACTATCAATTAATACAAGATGTTGTATAAACAAAAATAGCAGAATTCAGCCTGCTCGCCAATTCTGCTACTTGTTTTTTAACTTATTTTATTCAGGATAACGTATGAATTAAATTGTTAAGATTTTTGCTAACTAAAAGTTAATTGTCAAATTTGGCCTACCTTCGGCAGAAGTTGCTCCAGAAAATAGTGGGAGGTTGCTGTGGGGACGGCTGCAGGATTTCCAAAGACCGGAAATTCTTCCGCCTAAAATGTGAGCTCCGGAAAAACGCCGGATCTCATATTTTCCCATTTTGTAAATTCGCAAAACCCGCTCATTAACAAAATTACCACTGCAACCCCACTATTTTCTTCCGCAACTTCTACCTAAACTTATTTTGTTTAGGCTAGGATTGGAATAACAGGGTTCCTCAAACTTGATTAACATTGTTGCCTTTACTTTGAATAGTTGAACGAAAAAGTTTGTGTGATGATCAAGTCCGCCTTTCGTCCTCTAGAAATTAAAGTTGCGCTTAAAATCAGTCGCACAGGACTAGACGTTGACCAGAGCCAGCACTATAAAACTGCCAAGATGAGTCAGAACGCGGAAGAAAAAGTTGCGACTCGCAGTGAAATTGTTCTTGCGGGACCAAATGATTTCTTAAATGTTCTCGGATAAGTTGCGCAATAATGCAGTCATCTACTAAACCCAAGTCCTGCTAGAACAAGGGTGATCTTCAAGACTTTTGCGGTTTTCAAAAGGCTTGAAGTCATCCCCACAGCGAGGCGCAACATTTTTCTGTAGCGTTCTGACGGAACCAAATTAAATCCTACCTCAAGCAAACAAAGCCTTCAAGACCAACTAATTCTTATTTTTTCAATCGCAAGGTCATCGCATTTAGCGCCACGATGATTGTTGACAACGACATGACCGCCGCGCCGACTGCTGGGTTGAGCACAAATCCGAGCGGCGCTAAAATTCCCGCCGCCAACGGAATTGTGATCACATTATAGCCTGCACCCCACCACAAATTTTCGATCATTTTGCGATTGGTTGCTTTCGACAGCTTCAAGAAGTTGACCACATCAGCAGGATCACTGTGCACTAACACGACATCGGCCGAATCGATGGCGACATCGGTACCGGCACCGATTGCCACACCAATGTTGGCCCGAACTAATGCAGGCGCGTCATTGACGCCGTCGCCGACCATCATCACGTCGTTGCCTTTAGCTTGATATTCGCGGACAACTTTTTCTTTGTCTTCTGGTAACAACTGACCTTTGAATTCGGTGATTCCTAATGAGTTTGCGACTTTTTGAGCGGTTTGTTGATTATCACCGGTCAACATGACGGGGGTGATTCCCATCGATTTCAAATCGGTAATGAATTTTTTCGCTTCGGGTTTAATTTGATCCCCAACTGCCAAAATTGCCAGTGCCTGATCGTTGCTAACTAAATAGCTGACACTATTGCCTTGTTGTGCGAGTTGATCATATTGATCTTTATCGAATTCGATATTTTGCTTGTTCAAAAATGCAGCTGTGACAATTTGATAGGATTTACCCTCAATGTCGCCGCTCAAACCAACGCCTTTGATCGTCTCCACATTTTCGGCAGCAGAAATTTTAACTTTTCGTTCCTTAGCACCCGTTAAAATACCGGTGGCAATTGGATGGCTGCTGTGTTGTTCCATTCCGGCAATCAGACTCAGCGCCTCATCATCGGATAATGTGTCCGTTAAACTTTTAACGGTGTTCAGTGTGAATTCGCCTTCTGTTAACGTCCCGGTTTTATCCAAAAGCACGTGGGAAATATGTTTCGCTTTTTCAATCGCATCCCGTTGTTGGATCAACAAGCCATTCGCTGCTGCAATCGAGGTACTACGTGCAACAACTAATGGGATCGCCACACCAAGTGCGTGCGGGCAAGCAATCACGAGGACGGTAACCATGCGCGATAACGCGGTTGCCAAATCGGCATTGATCCACCAGAAAACAAACGCAAGGATCCCGAAACCAAGTGCCGCATAGAATAACCAGCCCGCAACTCGATCCGCCAGTGTTTCAGTTTTTGATTTGTCTTGTTGCGCTTTTTGAACTAATTGCATGACTTGGGCTAAATAGCCGCTCTCACCGGTACCAGTGACTTCGATTGTTAAAGCACCATCGCCATTGATCGATCCACCGATCACCTTTTCGCCAGCGACTTTTTTGATGGCCTTCGCTTCACCGGTTACTAAAGATTCGTTGACCGAACTCTGCCCCGCAATGATTTTACCATCGGTGGGAATTGATTCACCACCACGGACGATGACCGTCTCACCAACTTGGACTTCTGCGAGCGGCTTGTCGATCACATCGCCATTTTCTGATTTAACGTGTGCTTCACCGGGTAATAATTGCGCCATTTTTTCTAGCGCGTTGCCGGCATTCATGATGGCGTTCATTTCCAGCCAATGTCCCAGCAACATGATTACGATCAGCGTGGCTTCCTCCGAGAAGAAATCCATCACGTGCATGCTATGGCTACCGAAATTGTTGACGACGAATGCGTACAGGCTATAAATATACGCGACGCCAGTTCCTAACGTGATCAAGGTCATCATCGCCGGTTTGCGCGCCTTCAACTCAGACCATGCGCCGGTGAAGAATGGCATCCCACCGTAGAAAAAAATCACCGTAGCTGCAATGAGAACGATCCATTCTGAACCTGGAAAAGTGACCATGAACGGTAATTGGATGCCCATCATCGGTGAGAATAATAAAATGGGGATCATTAAAATTAACGAGATCCAAAATTTCTTCTTCATATCGCCCATATGCATCATATGACCGCCATTGCCGTGATCATCGTTCATACTATGCTGATCACTCATGTTCATGTGATCCATTCCTTGGTGCTCGTGAGTGGTTTCTTTGCTGTCCATCTTCATTTTGTGTGCTCCCCATCTACCCAATTTTTTCAGCTTCGAAAAAGTTCAGGAATCTTGTTGATGAGTTAAGTTTACATTTGTAAACATAAGTTTGTCAAGAAATTAACTCACTACTTTTTTCGGCAGCTCTCGATCGGTTGCCGTCTGATTTGCAATCAACGGCACTCAAGATCAATATTTTCTGACACTGCCTATTTATTTTTTTATCAAAAATCGCTAAACTAAACTCTAGACGATTCAAAACAACAACTTCTTGAGGCGTGAATAATGTTAGCTGTGAACAGAAAAAGATTTATGATCGGAACGATCTTGGCGAGCTCGGCCGCGATCATGTGGGGATTCTCCGGCGTGACCGTCAGCATGCTGTTTAAATTAAATCCGGCGATGACACCTTTGTGGGTCAGCGAAGTGCGCATGATCGCGGCAGGTTTGATCATGCTGGTCCTCGCGCAATTGCGGCACGAACAACCCCTGAAAATTTGGCACGATAAAAAATCGTTGCTGACATTATCTGCCTACGCGCTTTTCGGTTTGATCCCCGTTCAGTATTGTTATTTCAAAACAGTCGAATATGGCAATGCACCGATCGCAACAATTCTGCAATTTTTGGGACCGTTCGTCATCACCCTTTACTTTTTGATTTTCAAACGCCAAGTCCCGACGCGAACAGAAGGCGCCGGTTTATTGCTGGCATTTCTGGGAATGCTGCTGATCGTGACCCACGGCCATTTTAATCAGTTGGCGGTGCCATCCGCGGTTTTATTTTGGGGCTTTCTCTCGGCGATCGGTGTTGCTACCAACTCGCTGATGCCGCGCGAACTCTTGCCAAAATTCGGTGTTTTGAGCGTGACTGGTTGGGGGATGTTGATCAGTGGCGGGGTGCTGAATATCTTCGGTCCATTCTGGCAACGATCCGTGACTGTTAGCCTACGTGATTTCGCGCTCTTGTTAGTCACCATTCTGATTGGGACGGTGATCGCGTTCATTCTCTTCTCAACGAGTTTGATTTATATTTTGCCCACAACCGCCAGTTTACTAGATGCCTTTGAACCGTTGTCGGCAACTTTCTTCGCCGTCTTTCTGGTTCATACCCGCTTAGGCCAGATGGATTTCATTGGCGGCGCCGTGATCATTATCGCCGTTATGATGATCACTCTGAATTTTCGCGCCTTGTTTCAGAAACGTCATCAACGGAAACTTTCAAAAATCACCAAACCCTAATTCATTTCATCACTGAAAAAAGCAGCAAGTACTCGCTAAATTTGCGAGCACTTGCTGCTTTTTTTAAAGTCTTATTTCGCGTCGTTGATTGCGCGACGTTTCTTCATTTCTTCGCGATAACTAAACCAACCGCCGATTAACGCGATGACAGCTAGAATCAGTAACAGCCAATAATCGATCCGCGCACCTTGAGCCGTGGTGGTTGCGACTTTACCGGGACGTAACTGAGACACGCCGATAATTGCCGCTAAGACACCCGTCCCAAACGAGCCCGCATATTGTTGTGACATATTAAACGCGGCGTTGATATCAGCCTTCTGCTTACTATCAACCTGTAGACTGGCATCGGTAATCGTATTACCAAAAGCCAAATTGAAGCCCAAACGCAAGACCATATAGGCAATCACGATCGAAGCGACGGTTAAATTATGTGTGAATAACACAAAAGTCAACGTCCCCAACACTAAAATAAAATGACCGATCAAAATCGGTAGTGGGTTGCCAAGTTGATCCATCAAGCGGCCCGCCAATGGTGCAACCACTGCTCCTAATAAGGCACCTGGCAGTAACATCATCCCTGCAGCCGAGGCACTTTGTCCAAGCACGAATTGCGCAACTTGCGGGATCACGAAAGACAAGCCAATATTAATGAATTGTAATAAGAAATACCCCAGCAAATGCCAACTGACAATTTTATTTTTAAAAATCGAGAAGTCGAGCAAATGACGTTGGCTACGGCGATCATATTGATAAAAGATCACGGCCAAAATGATGGCGATAATGATCAGTCCCCAGAAGTTAAGGCTCATGAACCCACTTTTAGCAGCTTGACTGAACGCAAAATCGAGTAAGAATAAAACTGCCGATAAAATAATAAATCCGATCGTGTCGAATTGATCATGTGGAAAGGCGGGTTGCAAGGTTAACGTCCGAATTCCCAAAACGAAAACCAAGACGATAAATGGGATCAGCAACCAAAAAATCATCCGCCAAGACCACAATGAGACTAATAACCCACCATATGTGGGGCCAAGCGCTGGTGCTAGGGCAATAATCATCGCCGCCATGCCGGTATAAGTTGCTAAATGCTGACGAGGAATGCTGGATAGGATCAAATGAAACATCAGGGGAACCGACAACCCAGTAGAAAGACCTTGGATGATCCGGCCCAGCATCATAACTGCAAAACTATTCGAAACGGCCAAAATTAACGTGCCGATCATGAAACAACTGATCGCAAAAATAAATAAATTTTTGACCGGGTATTTCTTGATCAGATGTGCGGACGCGATCATCATCATGGTCACGACTAACAAATAACCCGTCGTTAACCACTGAATCGTCGCCAGCTTGACGTTTAATTCAACGGTTAGCGTGGCATAAGTCACGTTGAGCGACGTTTCCACCAGAATACCCATGAAACTTAATAGGCCGGCAGCCAATACACTTAATATTGTCTGTCGCGAAACTTTTTGTTCTATCAAAATAAAAACCTCCAAAATTTTAGACAAAATAAAACCGTAGATCCCCTACACGAAAGTTAGACTTTCTGGAATTTACGGTTGATTTGCTGAAACAAAATACATTTAGTATATCATTATTTCTGAAAATTTGTCAGTATTTAATTTTAATTACTGAAAACGGCTTGTTTCGCAAACAAATACGCTTCACACGAGATCAGCGCGGAAAACTGATGCGATCCGCGTCGGTGATCGGCCGCAGAACCTTCGCCGGGCTGCCGACCGCGATCACACCGGCGGGAATATCTTTAGTCACGACGCTGCCAGCTCCGATCACACTGCCCGCACCAATTGTGACACCCCCAAGAACCACGACATTAGCACCTAGCCAAACGTCATCTTCAAGCGTGATCGGCGCAGAAGTTCCCCAGCCATTCCGACGCTCCTCGCCGATCAATGAGTGACCCGAACAAGCTAAGCAAACATTAGGCGCAATAAAAGCACCATTGCCAATTTCGATCGGTGACGTGTCTAGAAAACTACAATTATAATTAATCGCCGCAAAACCATGTGCATGAATATTAAAGCCATAGTCACAATGAAAATTGGGGCCGACTCCGGTAAGATCAGTTGCCGTTCCAAATAATTGCTTAACTAATGCTTGCCGCGTTTTCGCATCGCTCGGATCAGTCTGATTTAATTGCCAACATAACTGCTGAGCGGGTTCTTGTAATTGACTCGGCAGATCAAAATAATTCGAATTGAACGCCTGTTTAGATTTCGTTCTTGCTAAATAATCCATGATTCCTCCATCGGTTACTTTTTTGCTTGTTGATAGTTGGGATTACCCCATAAATATTGATCGACCGCAGTGGCGACCTGACTATTTTCGTGCAGCTCGCTATGTTGTGCATTGCTGCCGGAGAAAACTTTTTCCGTATAGTCAGCTTGGTGACCACGAATTAAATATTTCAATGAACGCGCCGAAACATTGCTGACGAGCCCATCGGAATGTGATCCGTCGTTTAGATCACCGATCATATTTAGAATATGCACCCCGTTGGGAAAATTCTGCCGCTTGCCATCGAGTAAAACATAAGCTGCATGTTCGTAGGCCGGCGCGCCACTACTGGTGAAGTAATTCTGGTTAACCACATCATCCACCGTTATAACGCCATCATAACAACCGGCGATCGAGACAAATTTAGCGATTTTCGGAAAGTTCGCCGGTTTATCCGCCGTCATTAACATATTGACTGTCGCTACATTGCCTGCAGAGTGCGCCACCACGTTATATTGAGTGAATCCATATTTTGTCGCCAGTTCGCTAATAACCGCCTGCAGCCAAGCCGATTGTGAATCGTAGACTGCAACGTTATTACTGAAAACGACTTGAATGATTGGATTCATGATATTTTTAGACCACTCACCACTGAAAGTCAGCTGACCGTTACTAGCGACCGTCGCCACCAACACCTTCTGCGCGCCGGTTTGCTTTTCGGCGTAACTGATCAAAGTGTTCGTTGATCTCGCGCTACCATGAAACCCGTGCACATAAAAAGTCGGCGTCGTCGATTGCAGATAAGGCGTTTCAGCCTTGCGACTAGTTTGAGCCGCAGTTTTTGAGCTAGCGGTGTTGGTTGAACTCGCGCGCTGACTCAACATGCCACAGCCAGTTAGTCCAGCCATGAATAAGAGGATGATGCTGAAATAGAACCATTTTTTCTTCATAAGGATCTCCCTGTGCACTTCAAAAATTATCTTAGCAGATTCCCGCCAGCAGAATAACACTCTGCAAGCATTCTTAGCATAAAAATAACACGACCCTTGAAAAATCGTGTTATTAATGACTCAAAATCAGACAGATTCTTTTTCGTATTGATGAATGGCACGTTGTAATCGGTGTAATCCGTCCTGCAATTCACGTTCAGGACAAGCAATGTTCAAGCGCAAGAAATCGGCGCCGTTACCGCGGTAAACAGCCTCTTCAGAAAGATAGAGTCCTGTTTCCCAACGGATATATTCTGCTAACTTAGCCGAATCTTGGCAGAAATCGGTGCATTCTAACCACAACAAGTACGTTGCCTCGGCCGGAACCAATTTAAGCTCCGGTAATTCCGTTGCTAAAAATTCCGCGACAATTTTACGATTACGCGCTAATTGTTGTTTCAATGCAGCCAGCCAAGGTGCACCTTGATTATAAGCTGCTTTGGCGGCCACCAACGCGAACGAATTTGGTTCCGCAATTTCATCATTATTTAAACCTCGGCTGACACTATTGCGCAGGTTTTCATCAGGAACGATCACAGTCGAGGTGTGCAATGCGGCCACATTAAACGTCTTGCTGGGTGAAACGCACGCGATCGTGTTGGCACGCAATGCGGCAGGCAGTGAGAAAATCGGGGTATAGTCATGACCCGCTGCGGTTAAATCGCCATGAATTTCGTCGCTAAGCAAAATAACATGGTTGTTCAAACATAGTTGTGCAACTCTCACCAAATCCTCCCGAGACCAAACATGGCCGATCGGATTATGAGGATTGCAAAGAATCATGAGTGACGTCAACGGTTCGGCCAACTTGACTTCTAAATCGGCAAAATCGATTTGGTAGGTCAATGCTTTCTCATCGTAAACTAAATCGTTGCTCAATGTATGGCGGCCATTATTTTCGATCGAGTGATAAAAGATGTCGTAAACTGGCGCCTGCACGACAATATTGTCGCCGGCATTCGTCAGTCGACGGATGATCGACGAAATAGCGGGAACGACGCCGTTACTGAAAATCATCCAATCTGGTTCGGGACGAAAACCATGTTGCTGCTGATACCAATTGGCAACCGACTCAAAATAGGCCTCGTCGGGTTCTTCATAACCGAAGATCCCAAAAGTCGCCTTCTTCTGCAGCGCTTCAATAATCTCCGGTGCAGTTTGAAAATCCATATCTGCCACCCACATGGGCAATTCATCAGCGCCAACATCCCATTTCAAAGAATTCGTGTGGCGACGATCGATAACTGTTTTGAAATCGTACATATTTTTTCTTCTTTCGTTATAGGTGTGCTTAAATAAATTTTGGCCTTGGTGGAAAACGAAGCTGATGAAATTTAATTTACAGTGGCCTTTGCACTAACTTGCGTGTGCCTTCAATGCAGGCTGTTTCGTTTCGATCACGGTTTTGGCTGGATCGATGCAATCTGGATCCAGAATCAATTCACCGATCGAATCAGCTTGTATGTGCCCACTGATTGGATTTTTAACACTGACAATATCAGAACTGATTTGTGCATCGACCTGCGAGCAATATTCGAACGTCAATTCAGAATTGATCAGCTGACAATTTTTCATAGTCAAATTGTCGATGTAACATAAACCCTGATTGCTCGTGATACGACAGTTGATCAAGGTGATATCTTTTGTATTCCAAGCCAAATATTCACCACTGATAACAGAATCATAGATGGTCACATGCTGGCAATTCCAGAAAGCATCTTTGGTGATCAGCCGCGAATTATGGACCTCGACATCTTCGGCACCATCAAATGCGTAATTTCCGACGAGATCAAGATGATCAATATAGATATGCTTGCTATCTTTGCCAAACTAATCGCCATTGACTTGGACATTGGTCAGCTTAATATTTTCGCAAGTCCATAAAGTTTCCTCGGCGTCGGAAAAATGAACCTGATCGAGCACAATATCACTGGAGCGGCGGAAATTTTTCGGAGCTTGAAATGTGCTATTTTTAATTTGAATATCCTTGGTATACCAAATGCCAGAACGCGCCATCGTCTCGAAAATCGTATCTTGCACTTGCACATGCTGACTATACCACAGTGGATATTTCCAGGTAAAAGTGCTCCCTTGCAATTGAATATGGCGACTCTCTTTTAAAGGTGACTCACCTTCTAAAAAAACCGAATTTTCGATGTGGGCGTTTTTTTCAGCAAACAATGCGCGTTCACCACTAAAAGTTGTTGCTTGATAATTTTTCAATATAAATGATCCTCCAAGTTTCTGATACGAATCCAGTATAAACCTTAGAGTCGACTCCAAGCCAAGTCCACAACGAGATTTGACAGCGAAACGAATTTTGGCGTATATTGAGAATCGTTGAACTCAGCAATACCGCTGAAATTTACTCATGGAGAAAACTCGTGAAATTATATCAAAAATTCCGTGCCTACCTGGAAAAACATGGCTGGTGGTCGATCTTCATGTATCTATTCTATGGCGGTTGGACAACCGTCGTTAACATCGTCGCCTTTGCCATCTGCCACAACTTACTTTCATTCAATTGGCAAATTGCCAACACAATTGCGTGGATCCTATCCGTTTTATTCGCGTTTGTGACTAACAAGTTGTGGGTCTTCCATTCCAAAACCGAAACATTCGGTGCACTCAGCTGGGAATTTGCCAAATTCGTCTTCGCTCGACTGATTTCTTACGGGATGGATATGGGTTCGATGTATATCTTGATCGATCTCATGTCCGCAAACACGCTGCTCGCCAAATTAATCACGCAGGTCATCATCGTGATCGCAAATTACTTTTTCAGCAAAATTTTCATATTTAAAAGCCGTGAAAAGTGAAATCATACAAAGAACCCTCAGTTATTTGGACAACAATCCAATAGCTGAGGGTTTTTACAACTGTTTTAATTCTCCCGGCGCTTAAATCCAAACAGGGCGGCCATTGAAACTAGGATCGTACCCAACAATGACGTCCATAATGGCTGACTTGAGCCCTCATCTGTTTGTGGCAGTGTGCTTGCGGTCTGACTCGCTGAATCGTGATGAGCTGCTGAATGAACACGCAATTTTTGTACGGTAACTTTTTCCGTTTGGCTCTTCTGATCGGTGGTTGTATTTAGGCTAACTGGTGTGGAGATGTCCTTTTTCAAACTGACCGATTGCGTGGGTTGACCCACTGTTACTGCTGGATTCGGTTGCGGATCGCTCGCTAAAATTTGCGCAGTCGTTGGTATCGTCACTGATTGCGTGCTGAACCGATCGGCGACTTCAATCTTATTCGTCGGAACTAGTAAGATGTGGATCTGCCCCATGGCATCGACCGCCACGCCAACATACTCGGCCGCGGAACTCGTGCTACTACCATAGCCGATCAGAGAAAGCGTGTGCCCAAAATTCAAATCTCCATCCGCAAATAGCATATCCAGAATTGTTTCATAAATTCCCTGCTTTAACGTAGACAGATTTGAAAAATCAACATAGCCCGCAGAAATGTTCTCGTAATAATTACTGCCTGTTTTCAAGCCATATTCTGCAGCCGCTGCCGAAATCGCCGCCACATCATGATCGCCGTGCTGGCGGATCTGCCACTGATCTTGTTCATAAGCAGCTGACACCGCTTGAGCGAAATCAACAGCTCCCCGAGAAACCGTTAGTGGTGCTGCATCCAATTGTGCGCGGACTTGGTTCAACAAATTAGCCGTATAGTCCGATAAGATCAGATTAATTTCCGGTGTGATTTGCGTGGCACTGGTAATTTTAACGGACTCATCATCTGTGGCTGCATGATAAACGTTGGTCGGATCTTGAAGTCCGGCTGCGGTCACCGTTGCAATATGATCGTGCTCTGCCGCTAATTGATCGGCAGAATCAACATCCGCAAATAGCGTCGAGTCAAAACCAGCGGGCAAGGTGATCGTGCTATCCGTATCTTGTTGCGCTGTCGTCGTTGCTTGTGACGTTGGCGTCTCAGCTGAACTTGGCGCTGTCACCACCTCAGAGTCTGAAGTTGTCGAACTCGTTTCAGCGGGTTCATCCGTCGTAGTCGATGTTTGTGTATCTTGATCAGCGGTGGTTGGCTCGGTCGCTGGTACGCCATTTTCAGCAGTCGTTGCTGCAGAACTGTGGTCAGTTTCCCCCGGCTCACTAACTTCGGTAGCTGACTCAGAACCAGTCGCTAGCTCCCCAGTCGTTGAGTTGTTGCTATCTTGACTAGCTGTTGCATTTTCGTCAGTCGCAACCGGCGTGCTAACCGCTGACTGTGTGACTGTCGTCGCCACCACATCTGTACTGGCCGCAACCGATTGACCGTTACCGATCAACAGGCCGCCCATTGCCGCCAAGGTACCGATCGCCAGCGTGTCGATTATTTTGTGTTGCTGATTAAGTCGTGCCATTAATTCTCCTCCGAAAAAAGTGCCAAACGAAACAAATAAGTTGGTCTATTATAACATCCATTATGCGATACAACTAGCAACTAAATGAAATCTTAGTCACTCCAGAACAAACAAAAACCCGACCGCCAAAATCAGCGTCAGGTTTATGCAAAGATTTTAAGACGATCATACGCTTAATTTACCATGATAGTTTTCGACATGAGTTTCATAATGGGCAACTTTATTCTGAATTTTATCATACGTCTCCTGAATTTCGGCTAACCGTTTCGCGATGGTGTCCATTTGCTCACGCAACAAATCTTTGCGTGCTTGCAAAGTCGTATTCCCCTGCTTGAATAACTCAATATATTCGATCAAATACTCAACACTGACACCAGCATCACGCATACATTTCGCAAAGCTGACCCAATCAAGATCTTCCTCATCATAATCCCGATAACCTGCGGCATCCCGTCGTACCGGCGGAATCGCGCCTTCACGCTCCCAATATCTGAGTGTATCCGCAGAAATCTGATATTTCGTCGCAACTTCTTTTGTTTTCATCGATAGCACCTGCCTCGGTATACTTGACCCACATTCATGTTTATCGTCATCAAATAATCGGTCATAAACATCTCAACACATTATAAACCTTTGAGTCGAGTCAAAGGCAACCCTACTGGCAAAAAAGATTGATCGTTCTAATTTCGACTGAGACATTAATTAATCGGCCTGGCGAATAATATCGATCAAGTTAAACCCGTCATCCGTAAACTCAAGCTTGAAAATAATACAATTGGTAAATCCGATCTCCCATTCAGCCAACGGATCCATCAAATTACGCAGAAAATTGAAGATCGCATCCCCGTGAGAAACTGCGAGGACTGTCTGATCAGTTGGTTCACGCATAATTTTTGTCAGTGTTGTTAACATCCGCCGGCTCACTTCATCCGTTGATTCGCCACCATACGGGACAAAAAATGTGTGATAATCCAGTGGCGATGCAGGTAACAGTGCCTTGCTCTCAGCCTCATAGACCCCGAAATACATTTCCTTCAACCCTTTAACTCGTGTGTAAGCCATTCGACCGCTCAAAATCAGTTCTGTCGTATCGCAGCAGCGTTCGAGTGGTGAGCTATAAACATGATCCAGCTGAATGTCATCGAAAAATTTCGCAGCTTTTTCAGCTTGCTTGATTCCATTGGCGGTTAATGGTGAATCGCACTGTCCTTGGATCTTGCCTAGTTGATTGAATAATGTTTCGCCGTGGCGCATGAGATATAAAGTCTTGTGCAAAGTTGCAACCTCCAATCATTTCTAATTAATTATACCGCTTAATGTTATAAAAGGCCGATCTACCTGCGGTCGAAAGTGCTGGGGCAGGCAGGTCTGTGGCTGTGGGACCGCTCTCCACTTTTCCAAGGACGGGAAAAGTTCCGAGCTTCGATTTGAGCTTTTGCACAGATCGCAAAGTCTCGAATCGATCCACCATGTAAGGCGGGCAAAAAACGGCCCGCCAACATGGTTAGCACTGCCACGACTGCCTGCCCAGCACTTTCGACCTAAACTTATTTGATTTGGCGTAAGATTTGAATAGATGGGTTCCTGAAAGTTTGATTATCAAGGTAGCCTTTACTCTGAATAACAAAATAAAAATTGTGATGAATTTCAAATCTGAGCAAAATAAGACACGACAAATTTTAAAATAGGTGCAGATCGGTTGAAAAAGCCGATATCATCGTGTTTTAGGCGAAAGATTGCGCCTATTTTTAAATTTGTCGTGTGTCTAGTTTACCAATTTTCGTTTTGCGAGTTTAAAAAGATTGTTTGAATTAGAAATGTAAATTAAACATTCAACACTAACTATTTTCAGCTCGTCCGAATAGACTAGGCGAAATTTGTGGTGGGAACTGGGACTGCAGTGATATTTCTGTTAACGAGCGGTCTTTGCGAGTTTACAGAAAGGGGAAATATGAGATCTTCCCGATTTTGGAAGAGCTCACATTTCAGGCGGAAAACTTTTGGCGCATTTCCAAAAGCTTGGAGCCGTCCCCACAGCAGTTTCCCAGTTCCCACCACAAATTTCGCCGGAACCGCAAAAAATACGACCAATCGAAGATTGAGCTTTTTCGAAACGTCCATAAAATTTATAACTGTCCCACAGCAACCTCCCAGTTCCCACCACAAATTTCGCCGGAACCACACAAAAAAGTCAGCCACTATTTAATCCACAGTGACTGACTCAATTTTCTATTTCACCTGCGCAACAATTTTATCCTGCGTTGCCACTTCTGTCTTGGCCGCCAAATTCTTATTAGCCGTCGCCAACATCAATCGAATTCGATTCAGCTGATTCACAACAGAAGCACCTGGATCATAATCGATCGGCGCAATGTTAGCGCCAGGGAACTGACGCCGCAACTCCTTAACCATCCCCTTGCCCACAATGTGGTTAGGTAAACAGCCAAACGGTTGCATACAGATAATATTAGGCACATCATTCTTCAGCAACTCGATCATCTCACCGGTCAAGAACCAACCTTCACCCGTTTGATTACCCAATGACAGCACCTTGCTTGCATCATTAGCCAAAGATTCAATGGCGGAAATTCCGGTGAAACGATTAGAACTCGTCAACGCATTTTGCATTGGCTTTTCACACCACTTGATCAGATTCATGCCGAATTCGGCGATCCATTTGGCTTTGATCGACGCGCCAAATTCATCATGTTTATAAATCTGATTAAAGAACGAATAATTCATGAAACCAACGATGTCAGGCACAACCGCTTCGGCACCTTCTGATTCTAGCAAGTGAACCACATCATTATTGGCGATCGGTGAATACTTGACTAGAATTTCGCCGACAACGCCGACTTTTGGTTTG
Organism: Lapidilactobacillus mulanensis; assembly: GCF_003946215.1. GTDB lineage: Bacteria > Bacillota > Bacilli > Lactobacillales > Lactobacillaceae > Lapidilactobacillus > Lapidilactobacillus mulanensis. The sequence goes on along the minus strand of NZ_RHOW01000023.1, from coordinate 13,627 downwards.
ACCACATCACGCAATGGCACCGTGTCGAAATCTTTGACAATTTGTTGGACGTTACGTTTGAATTCACGGAAATTGCCATTGACCACATTCGGCCGTACCAGCTTTAGCCACTGTTCGTGCATGGCATCGATCTGACCTTTTTCCATTTCATAAGGGCGAGTTCGATAAACGACCCGTTCGAATAAATCGCCGTAGAGAAAACCGATGGCCACTCGTTTGAGCAGTGGCAAGGTGAATTTAAAGCCAGGCGTTTCTTCGACACCTTGATTGCCTAATGAGAGTGACACAACTGGGATCTGTTCGAGATCTGCATCTTTTAAGGCCTTGCGAATCAACGGAATATAGTTCGTTGCACGGCAGCCACCACCAGTCTGCGTCATCATGACCGCGGTCTTTTTCAGATCATACTTGCCACTTTGCAGCGCTTCTAGCATTTGGCCAATTGAGATAATTGCTGGGTAGCAGGCATCGTTGTTAACGTACCGCTGACCCACGTCAATGGCGTTGTGATCATCCATCGGTAAGTTGACCACGTTGTAACCAGAAGCCTGTAGAGCGACGTCTACGAGCCCGTGCTGATGAATTGGTGACATCATCGGCAGTAAGAGTGTGTACCCTTCGGCCTTCATATCTTCCGTAAATGAAACTGGCATTGGATCTTCGTGTAGTTTTTCTGGGACGATTTCACGCTTAGCTCGTTCGAAAACGGCGGCTTTCAGCGAACGCAAGCGAATTCGCACAGCACCCATGTTTGTGCCTTCGTCGATTTTCAACGAGGTATACAAACGATTATACTGGCTCATGATTTCTTCAACTTGGTCGGTGTCGATCGCGTCTAATCCACAACCGAACGAATTCAATTGGACGAATTCGAGTTCAGGTGTCTTCGCAGCCACACGCGCTGCCGCGTATAGCCGAGAATGATAAACCCACTGGTTGACGACGCGCAAGCCACGAACGTCGCCCAAATGTGCGATCGAATCTTCGGTCAGCACGTGGAATCCTTCGGCCGTCATCAGTTGAGAAATCCCGTGATTCACTTCTGGATCTAAGTGATAAGGACGACCGGCTAAAACGATCCCGTGTTCACCTTTTTCACGCAATAATTTCAGCGTATCTTCACCACGATTACGGATCGTGCGTTTGAAGTTTTCTAGCTCTTTGTAGCCAGCCTCTAATGCCAGAACCACTTCGGCTTTGGAAACGCCAAAATCCTTGAACGTCTGGTATAAATTCTCGGCAGTTGACTTATGATCTGCCAAATTCAAGTAAGGATTACGATAATCAACTTCACCTGCGCGGATTTCATCCACATTGTTGCGGATCACGTCAGGATAAGATTGAACGATCGGACAATTGAAATGATTTTGCGCATTTTTATTTTCGACAACTTCATACACGACCGCTGGGTAGAAAATAGTCTTCATCCCTTCATCGATCAGCGCTTGAATATGCCCATGAACTTGCTTGGCCGGATAACAAACCGTATCTGAAGGGATGGTTTCCATCCCTTTTTCATATTGCTTCTGGCTACCTTTGGGCGATAACTCGGCCCGAATGCCTAATTTCGTGAAGAATGTTTGCCAGAGCGGATAATTTTCATACATATTCAGAACTCGGGGCATGCCGATCACACCGCGAGGCGCCATCTTTTTGCGCAATGGGCGATAACTGAATAGTAACTTGTATTTCTCTTGAACCAGATTGATGCGGCCATTTTCTTTCGGTAGGTGCTGACGCAAACCACGCGCCTCACCCTTTTCACAACGATTCCCGGTGACAAAACGACGCCCGTCATTGAAAATTGTGATCGTCAGTGGGCAATTATTTTCGCAGCCACCACAATGCATGTACTCTTTAGTAAAGGTCAGATCATCCATCTGCGAGACCTTAAGCATCGTTGTAACGTCGCCTTCGTTATAGTTGGCTTGGGCGATCAATGCAGCACCATAAGCGCCCATTAAGCCGGCGATATTGGGGCGGACAACTTCACAACCGGCAATTTTTTCAAAAGCACGGAGGACTGCTTCGTTATAAAAAGTCCCACCCTGACAAACGATGTGCTTGCCCATATCTTCTGGACGACGCATCTTGATGACTTTGAACAAGGCATTCTTGATGATCGAAACCGACAAACCGGCGGCAATATCGCCGATCGTGGCGCCTTCTTTTTGAACTTGTTTTACTTTCGAGTTCATAAACACTGTACAACGTGAACCTAGATCAGATGGATTCTTCGCCAGCAATGCTGCTTGAGCAAAATCTTTAATGTCATAATTCAGTGAAGTGGCAAACGTCTCGAGAAACGATCCACAGCCTGATGAACAAGCTTCATTTAATTTAATTGTGGAGAGTGCATCGTTCTTGATCGTCATGGCCTTCATATCTTGGCCACCAATATCGAGAATGAAATCCACATTAGGTTGGAAATAGTGCGCAGCCTGATAATGAGCGACAGTTTCAACTTCGCCGATATCGACTCGCAACGCATTCTTGATCAGATGCTCGCCATAACCCGTGACGGCCGCTTTACCGATCGTCACGCCCGCGGGAATTTTACGCGTCATATCGCGCATGATTTGCTTAGTTTTTTCGAGTGGATCGCCGTCGTTGCTATCGTAGTACGTATAAAGCAACTTGTGATCATCGCTGACCAACGCCACTTTCGTCGTCGTCGAGCCCGCATCGATGCCTAAATAAGCAACGCCTTGATAACTAGCTAAGTCGCGTGTTTCCACTTGCGCTTGCGCATGGCGCTTGCGGAATTCCTGTAATTCATCATCATCTTTAAAAAGTGGTTCCAGTGAATGAGCCGGTTGCATGACCGAATCGTCACCATTGAGCAAGCGATCCACGATCGTCTCTAAATCTAGCGCAGGTTGTTCAACCGCATAGAGCGCAGCCCCTTTAGCCACGAATAGTTGGGGATCCGGAGGAAAAATAACTTCATCGGGGGTTAAATGTAGCGTCTCAATGAAACGTTCGCGCAATTGGTCCATGAAATAAAGTGGACCACCTAAAAAGGCAACGTTACCTTTGATTTTATGACCGGCTGCTAAGCCAGAAATCGTTTGATTAACGACCGCTTGAAAAATACTAGCCGAAATATCACTCTTGGAAACTCCATCATTGATCAGTGGTTGCACATCGGTTTTGGCAAAAACGCCACAGCGACTGGCAATTGGGTGAAGCGTCTTAGCATCTTTCGCAAATTCGTTGAGGCCATCTGCATCCGTCTTCAGCAAAGTTGCCATCTGATCGATAAAGGCACCCGTACCACCGGCACAACTGCCGTTCATCCGTTGTTCCAAAGATGCACCAAAAAACGTGATTTTAGCATCCTCGCCGCCTAATTCAATACTGACATCCGTTTCGGGGATCAAAACTTCGACGGTTTTCGTACAGGCAATGACTTCTTGGACGAATTTCAGTTGCAACAAATGCGCTAAACCCATCCCGCCAGAACCGGTAATGGTAAACGCGATCGGCATCTTTGCGCCAATCTCGTCGATTGCTTCTTGAATAATCTTCTTACTCGCTGTTTTCACATCGGAAAAATGACGCTCATACCGCGAAAACTTCGTCTGATAGTCGGCATCCATGATCACTAACTTGACCGTGGTTGAACCCACATCGATCCCACCAAATAACATTTCTGTTTGCATCTTCATCACTCCCTATGCGTGCAAGCCACGCAATAAAAATTCAACGACTTCTTGTGTCTGCGCCTCAATATCCAGCGGCTCGTCACTCATTAACACGTTGGGCAACAGATAGCCTAAAAGCACGCTGGTAATGTAGCGACTGATCCGCATGGGCGCCCATTTGACCAGCTCGCCCTTGTCTTGATAAGCCATCAATAATTCACTGAGCCTAGAATTGATCAACGTATTCAGCCGTTGCGTCAACATTTGCAATAATTCGGGATTGCGGCCCATTTCTTGGACGAAAATTTTGAACTCGCCGCGATTTTTCATGACGAAACTCATCCGATCATGGGTAATGAAGGTGATGAAATCGACGAAGTGTGGCAAGTTTTCCATTTGTAGCTGCTCGAGAAATTCATCGGCGGCCAACGGTAAAACTTGGTCGATAAACGGCGTTAAAATCGCGCGCAATAGCTGTTCTTTGGTCTTAAACCGAGAAAAAACGGTGCCTTCAGAAACACCGGCTAGCTGAGCAATATCAGTCGTACTCGCACGATCGTAGCCAACTTTGGCGAACAAAGTTAAACTCGCCTGCAACACCTTGAGCTGCCTGTCTGATAAATTATTCTGCGCCCGCGTCTTCGTGAAAAGCGTGGTGAGATCTGTTTCAGTCATGATCATCCTCATTTCTGCTTGCTCTTACTTTTTATAAGCGTTTACATTCTAATGTTAAAAAATAACGGTCAAGTTTCGGCCATCCTAATAATTGAGTGAGTACTCAATAAATATAGTATAACTAAATTGGATGAAAGTGCAAGAAATAACAGACTTATTTTACTGGATTTTTTTCGTCAACATTCACTTCAACGATGCCTATCATAATTAAGTGATTAAGGCTAATGAAAAAATAAAGAGGCAGCTTTACTGCACACCTTCAATCACATCTCACAGAAATTAGTTACTCAGTCAGAGGGGATAAATCTTTAAACTCATTCAATACTGTCTAAGTGAAATTTCATTATTTTGATCTGAGCCTTACCGCCATCAAGATATTTACTTTCTAATCGAATCATTATTGTATATTGAACTTTAACTTGTATGGGTTTCGTTGTCTTTACGGTGTAAATAAACTGATATTGATGTTTCTCTTTACTCTTTTCGATATAGAGGCTGTAATCTTTTATATTTTTCCAATCGGCTGGATCATTATCTTCTTCTCTCGTCGCTAATTTAACTGCCCGACGAGCAAGTTTATAAAATGATTTTTCTTGCGCATCAGTCAATCTGTTAACTTTAGAAGACAAAATCACGTTAGTCGTTTTAGATTCAAAATATGGCGCCTCATCCTCACTACGATTCATGATTATCCCATATATTACGGAAAAGCTCACGATAGCCACAACAATACCCAACCCTATTATAACTTTGTGTTTCTTCATCTCTGTTACCTCCAACAAATAATATTGATGTAGTGATCACTGCATCTAATATGGGTTGTGTTTTTTTTGCGGATTTTTAGTATCTACATTTCAAACAAGGTGTGAGATAATGAGTTAAATAAATCTTTCTTTACGACAAGAGCAGAGGTAAATACCAATGAAGAATAGTAATGTCTTCACGCTTCCACCAATAATTGAGCAAGCAATCAAATTACCGGGCGTTAGAGTTGACCGAGAAGCATTTCTGCGAAAGAGCTTTAGTAAAAGCACATCAGATCAACTAGAGAAGATTATTCACTTCGGTCCTCAAGCTGTTTACCCGATTGAAACATTGATTAAGGCGGCAAAACGCGTTGTTTTACGTGATGCTGAAAAAAGTACATTCTTTTCTTTTGCAGCTGGACTTCCTTCAAATCTAGTAACGCTAGTCCCTGCAGGTGCTGCAGACATCGCTCAATATTTTGCCTTTTCAATTCGAATGGCGCAAGAAATTGCCTACATTTTTGGACAACCTAGTATTTACAATGACGACGGTAATCTGCTTGAAGATGGCAAAAGAGATCTCTTAATTTATCTTGGCATCATGCTAGGTGTCGCAGCCGCCAATTCCAGCCTAATGTTCATTGCAAAAGGTCTTAGCAACACCGCAAGCCGTAAATTTTTGCAAACAGCCGTCACAAGAACAGTCTGGTATCCAATTATGAAGAAAGTTGGTACTGCAATTGGAATTCAGGTAACTAAAAAAACAACTTCGAGCTTTATTACCAAGACTGTCCCAATAGTTGGTGGCGTTGCTTCAGGGGCATTAACGTTTGTCACGTTCAAACCGATGGGAAATAAGCTAGTCAAATCATTTGCGACGACTTTATCGGCCACCGATGAGCAGATAGAAGCTGTAAAACAACACAGTTTTATAAACGATGGAAATGGCAATACTACTATTTCTTAGCCAACATTTGAACAACTAATCAATACTTATTAGTGTCACCACGAATATGGTGGCTTTTTTTGCACAAAAAAAATCAGCCAGTGGCTAATCTGGCTGATTCGGTGATCGTCATCGATGGCTGAACCGATTCGATCTATTCATACAAACATGGGTTAGCAGAAAATTCATCGGTTGCTCGGATAAAATACCGGCTGACCACTAAAACTCTCTCCTACACAGACAAGAATACAATGTGGGAATGTTCCCATGTCAACGTTATTTAATTCATTTTTCGTTTAAAGCCTCAATGTTGTGCAAATTGCCGAAAATTTTAGCAAGTTTGCCGAATGATCATTTGTGGTTTGATCGTTTCATACGGTAATTTGGTGTGATTAATTTGATTATATAAATAATAAAACGAGTTGGCCGCCTGTAAATCAATGCGTGGATCAAAGGTGGTCACTTCAAAAAGTTGACCGAAAATATCGTTCTCGAAGCCAATGACCTTGCAATCTTCGGGCACGCGATAATTGGCCGCACGCAACGCCTTAATAAAATCGGCCGCAACATAATCCGAGTAAATAATAACCGCATCCGGCCGATCAGTCGCCTGCAGCCACTGCTGAGCCGCCATTTCACCCGCGCCACTAGAAGTCCAGAAAAATTGACGCCAGTCCTGCTCGATGGTCGGATTTTCAACTTGAAAATTCTCGATGGCAGTCACCCGCGCAATGGTATTGCTATTATAGCGATCATTGAAAACGTGGCCGATTTTGTGTATGCCTAAATCCTTTAAGTAATTCATAGCGGTCAAATAAATCGGATAATGATCCACATAAGACGAATAAATCTTATCCGAATCCAATCGACGCCAAGTTGCGATTGGCCCGAAACGCGTGTAGGGTGTGATTTTATCCCAATCATTGACCTTCGACAACATGAACGCGGCGTCGATCTGATGCGTGACCAGCAGATTCAGCGCGTTAAGCTCATCTTCTTCGGTGTCCACCAAATAAATACTCGTTTGATAATGAAATTTCTTGGCGATGATCGCAAAGTTGTTAATGAAATCGCCGACGTTAGGATAATAAGTATTGACTAAAAAACCGATCGTCTTCGTGCGCTGATACTTCAAGTCACGCGCAATTTGATTCGGCACATAATTCAACTCGTGAATCGCCGCCAACACGCGCGCCTTCGTGCTGTCCTTAACGTAGCCACTGCCACTGATCACGCGCGAAACCGTCGACTTCGAAGTTTGCGCTAATCTCGCAATGTCAAAAATTGTCGCTGCCATAGAATCCACCTCTCCGCTAAATACCGTGCTTTTTTACCGCAATTGATAGAGCATTGCTGGGCGTCCGCGGGTTTTCTTGCTGGAGGTGCCGACTTCTTCGAATAAAAATTTGTGAGTCTTACGGAAATTGGAATTGTCGATTTCGTGAACATTGGTGATCAGAAATGGCGCGTAAACGAGCCGTGCTTCCCGCAATGTAAATGAATCGCCGAGAATCAAGAGCACGTTGGGCAAGTAGTCCAGTTTATTCTTGATGCGCACACAGGCGGTCTTCAAGATCCACTCGTGATCGAACGCCAGCTGCTCAGTCGCATAGTGATTCTTGAATTCAGCGTAGTAATCGGTGGCCTTGGCCGCAGCTGCCGCATGAAAAAGTAAATCGGCTTGACTGAAGCGATAGCCATCATACTGACTGCCATTACTCAACGCGAACCAGCGCGCATCGGCTGCACCATAACCCGCACGCAAAACCGGCCGTTCTGGCAAAAAAGTCATATAAGCCAACGAAATCGTGCGTTCTTCATCCGCGAGCGAACGTTGAGGCGCGGTAAACGTTGCCAGTTGTTCGGTATGAAATGAGGATAACTTGAGCCCAATTTTTTCTTTAACCAACCGTAAGGCCGCCGCATCTGCACTTTCGTTGACGCGCATAAAAGTTTCCGGCAACGCCCAATAATCTTGATAAGGCGCATCCGAACGTTTGACGAGCAACACGTTGACTTGAGAATTGTCGCGATCAAAACTCCAAATCACATTCGTAATCATAATTTGCAACTGCTCGATCATTTCCGCCATCAACAGACCTCCACTAGAATTGTACTACCGTTATTATAGCATGAGAGTGCGCAACAACACGGTTTGAAATTATTGGCTAAGTTGTTGGTGCTTAGACATTAATTTCAGTTGCTTGGAGCACGTTTTTCTCGCTATTCCCTAAATTTCTGGACGATCTTCGTTAAGGTGTTGGCATTGCGGATCGTGATTTGTTTGTAGTATGGATTCTGCAGGAGTTTGGCGTATTCGCTCCGATAATAATGGGCGCGCTGTTCAAAAGCCGACGACCAGAAGACCACATTGTCGTGAATGACAATTTTTTCATTGACGGGGTCTACTCGCGCCATCTGAACATGTTCGAGAAATTCGGTCGCCTGCAACTCGCCGATCATGAAAATTAGATTGTGTCGCCAGGCCGCATCGGTTTGCCACCAAGTCGGTGCGTTCGCGGCGGCTTCGGTGATTTGTGCCATCGTCAAAACGGCGACTTCTGGTTCGAGTGGACGACAAGCCGCCTGCACGAGCGCGCCGATTGATTCCGAATCGTGCTGGTCTAACAAAACGACCCCGGTTGCGCCGATGGTTTGCGCTTCTGGATGGCCTAGTGCGGTTAAATTGGCTCGTAGATCGGCCATTTTGATTCGATTATTTCCGCCGACGTTAATAGCACGCAATAATGCAACGACTTTCATCAAGTGAACCTCCTACGCTTTGAATTCGGGATGATTGGGCATGGTCTGTAAAAATTCTTCTGGACTCATCTGCACGATCCCAGCCTCTCCTAAAATGGCGATGCTGGCCGCCAAATGCTGATTTAAGTCTGCGCGCTGTTCGGAGGTGAGGCTGCTTAATCGATCAGCCAAACGCGCCTGCACGCGTTTCATTTGTGCTTCCGCAAATTCGTCTCCGACTTTTGTCCGATGTACATTGACGATCCGACGGTTATCCTGATTATGTTCTCGTTTCACGAGCCCTTTTTCTTCGACGGTTCGCATCGTGCGGCTCAATTGTGCGCTGGAAATATCTAAGACCTGCGCCAACTTCGACATCGTAATATTGGGATGGGTGTAAACGGCCATCACAATCATTAAATGTAGTGGAGTCAGGCCCAGTTCAGAAATATTAAGATTTTGCACGACGGCTTGCGTCAAGGTCACGAACATTTGTCCGAATAATTGCGTCCCTGCTTGCTTTTCTGCTGCGATAAAGATTAACCCCTTTTTTGTTATTGCCTCTTGATAATTTTAAAATTTTAACAGATATATTGTGTTAACAGTTGACAAATGTTAAGTATAGAGGATAATTAACGTTTGTCAACTATTTCCACGAATCACTAGAACATATTTAAGGGAGATTCAAAATGCTTGAACTAAAAAATATTAAAAAATATTATCACGTCGGTGGGACGACTACCAAGGCGCAAGACGATGTTTCTGTTACGTTCCGGCAAAAAGAATTCGTCGCCATCTTAGGCCCTAGCGGTTCTGGCAAAACCACCATGCTCAACATTATCGGCGGACTCGATCGTTATGATTCCGGCGACCTGCTGATCAAGGGTAGATCTACTAAAGACTTCAAAGATGCCGATTGGGATGCGTATCGTAATAATTCGGTCGGTTTCATTTTCCAATCTTACAATCTGATCGGGCATCTAGGCATCATCGAGAACGTTGAAATGGGCATGACTTTAAGTGGTGTTTCCAGCAGCGTTCGTCATCAAAAGGCCGAAGATGCCTTGATCCGAGTCGGCTTAAAAGAGCACATGCACAAGAAAATCAACCAACTTTCTGGTGGTCAAATGCAACGTGTCGCCATTGCCCGCGCGATCGCCAATGATCCGGAAATCCTGCTTGCCGACGAACCGACTGGCGCACTGGATTCTGGGACCAGCAACGAAATCATGAAGCTGATCCAAGATCTGAGTCGCGAACGCTTGGTCATTATGGTCACGCATAATCCGGAGCTCGCCAATCAATATGCCGATCGGATCATCGAATTCGCCGATGGCAAGATCCAGCATGACTCCCATCCGCATATCGAGGGTCAAAAAACGGACGCCTTCAATCTGAAGCGGACCAAAATGAGTTACTGGACCGCGCTAAAACTGTCTTTCACCAACATCAGTACCAAAAAAGGGCGGACCTTCCTGACCGTTTTTGCCTCCAGTATTGGGATCATCAGTATTGCCATTGTCTTGGCACTGTCTAATGGTTTCCAGAAGCAGATCGACAAGACCCAATCTGAGGCGATGGCATCGATGCCGATCACCATTTCGCAAGTCGGCTCCGATACCAGCGCCATGACCGGCACCCAGACGAAGAAATTCTCGAAGGCTAACACCGTCACCGCTGAAAAGAGCGATGCGGATAAGGCGCAACATATTAATAAACTAAATACTAAATATTTGGATTACATTGAAAAAACACCGAAGAAATACGCAAAAAATATTGCGGTCACTTACGGCACTGGCCTGAATTTGATTCGTGAAGTCGACGGCAAATACAAAACGGTTACTTTTTCTAACAGTAATCCCGACAGTAATACCATCGATGCCATGTCGATGATGTCGTCCGCAACGGGTGTGGGCGGTTCAGTCTATCCGATCGATCGCGACGGCAAGCAAAGTTTCCTGAAGACTTATTATAAAGTCGTCGCCGGCGCTTATCCGACGAAATCAACCGATATTGTCCTCGTCATCAATAAAGATAACAGCGTCAATATCAATTCGCTGAAAAATCTTGGCTTCACCGTCAAAGAGGGCGAGAAATTCAACTTCGACAAACTGGTCGGCACCACAACTAAGGTCGTTGCCAACGACGATTACTACACGAAACTGCCAACGGGTAATTTCTTACCTGGCAATGACTACGCTGCAATGGCCACTAAAGCCAACACGAAAACCCTGCGGATCGCCGCCATTGTGCGCGTTAAGTCTAAAAATAGCGACGGTTTGTTATCCAGTGGGATCGCTTATAGTTCTCAATTGACCAAAGAAATTCTGAATACCAATAAAGACTCCGCCATCGTCACCGCTCAAAAAGCGAGCACAACGAATGTGATGACCGGACAAACCATGGATGCTTCCACGAAAACAAGTTTGTTGACGGTCCTCGGCGGTTCTTCAACCCCTACTAATATCCAAATTTACCCCACTACCTTCAAAGATAAAGATCAAGTGCTTAGTTACCTCGATAAGTTTAACAAGGGCAAGAGCAGAGCTGACAAGGTCATCTACACCGACTTAGCCGGTACCGTCTCCGATATGACCGGCGGTTTGATGGACGCGATCACCTACGTCTTGATTGCCTTCGCGGCGATTTCCCTGGTAACCAGCATGATCATGATTTCGATCATCACTTATACTTCCGTGATCGAACGGACGAAAGAAATCGGTGTGCTCAAGGCTTTGGGTGCCCGTAAAAAAGATATTACTCGTGTATTTGATGCCGAAACGTTCATCCTCGGTTTCGGTGCCGGAATTTTCGGTGTGGTGGTTGCTTACCTAGCAACCTTCCCAATCAATACGCTGCTCGCAAACGTCACTGGTTTGAATGGTGTCGCGGTGCTGAATCCGGTTCATGCGATCGTGCTCGTCTTGGTCAGCACGATCCTGACTATTATCGGTGGCCACGTGCCCGCACGGATGGCAGCTCGTAAAGATGCTGCGATTGCGTTGAGAGCAGAATAATTTTTTAAAATTGAATCAGCTTCATTCTAGACAACTCGCATGGTGAAACATGCGGGTTGTCTTTTTTGCGCTTTATTTGGGTAGTTTTGGGAATGATTAAAAACTCAATCTTCGATTGGGGGGGGATTTTTTGCGGTTCCGGCTAAATTTGTGGTGGGAACTGGGAGACTGCTGTGGGGACGGCTCCAAGCTTTTGGAAATTCGCCAAAAGTTTTCCGCCTAAAATCGGAGCTCCTGAAAACCGCAGGATCTCCGATTTTCCCATTTTGTAAACTCGCAAAGATCGCTCGTTAACAAAATTGCCACTGCAAGTCCCAGTTCCCACCACAAATTTCGCCTATTCTATTCTAAAGAGCTCGATAATGTTTAGTGCTAGATTTTAAAAAGCGTTTCTGTTTAAACAACTTTCCCACTCGAAGTCTACAGCGTTTGTCAACATGCTAAATACATGGCATACCTAAATTTTTATTGTGTCCATTTCAATCAAATTCAAAGCTACCGTTCATTTATTTTGTTATTCCAAGTCAAGGCGACATTGAAAATTCATTTAGGCGAACCCTGTTATTCAGTCTCTAATCTAAACAAAATACGTTTAGGTCGAAAGTGCTGGGGTAGGCAGTCGTGGCAGTGACAACCATGTTGGCGAGGCGATTTTCCTCGCCTTACATGGTGGATCGATTCGAGATTTTGCCGGTTTTGCAAAAGCTCAAATCGAAGCTCGGAGCTTTTCCCAGAGTGTGGCGCAACATGGTTTGAAATCAACAGCTAAGACGTCAAGACACAAGAATTGGGCTTCATTCTTCGTGGCTTGATCTCTTAGATGCTGATTTCAATGTTGCAGAACACGTTTTGGAAAAGCGGAGAGCGGTCCCACAGCCACAGACCTGCCTACCCCAGCACTTTCGACCGAAGGTAGATATATATTTTCCCCCATTTACTTTTACCATTTTTATCAGTATATTTAACCTATCAATGATTAGGAGACAAATTATGACTGAAAATTATACAGACATCAACGCCAAAACCGTCGATGGATGGGTCGCCGACGGTTGGCAGTGGGGCGTTCCCCTCACCCACGAGGCTTTCCTCGCCGCCAAAAATGGCGATTGGGAAATGGTACTCACACCCACGAAACCAGTTCCCGAAAACTGGTTCTTACCCGACTTCCATGGTAAAAAAGTGTTCGGCTTGGCTGCCGGCGGTGGTCAGCAAATGCCCATTTTCACCGCATTGGGTGCTGATTGCACCGTACTCGATTATTCGCCTGCACAACTCGCCAGTGAAGAAAAAGTAGCCGCGCGAGAAAATTACGCGATCAATATTATTCGCGGCGACATGACTAAGCCACTGCCATTTGCGGATGAAAGTTTCGACTTCATTTTCCATCCCGTGGCCAATTGCTATGTCGAAGAGGTTAAGCCGATCTGGCGCGAATGTTATCGGATTTTAAAACCCGGTGGCCGCATGATTGCCGGTCTCGACAACGGCGTCAACTATATCGTGTCCGAAGATGAGCACCGGATCGTCAATTCACTGCCCTATAATCCGCTCAAGCAACCAGAACTCATGGCCGCTTTAGATGTGGCCGATAGCGGGATCCAATTTTCCCATACGCTTGATGAACAGATTCGCGGGCAGTTGCAAGCCGGCTTCTCACTGCTTGATCTGTACGAGGACACCAATGGCGAGGGTTATTTGCATGAATTAAATATCCCATCATTCTGGGCAACCAGCGTCGTTAAAAATAAATAAGTTTCTGCACTCAAAAAGCGCGACAACTCCAGCTGTGAAGTGCTTCATAATTGTTAGACAAACAGTCTAATGATTGTGAGGCACTTTTTGTATGGTCAAATA
>NZ_RHOW01000022.1 GCF_003946215.1 Lapidilactobacillus mulanensis | reverse complement strand
CTTCATGGCCTTTTTGTCTACTCTGGTCTAGGTCACAGGGTGTTGCACTTGAATTGTAAACTCGGGTAACTAAAATCTTGGTCTTAAGATTTAAGTTATTATTACTTAGACAACTCATTTCAGTCTCGACGAACGCGATTATGCTGTGAAGCACCATGGGTTGAAATCAACAGCTAAGTCGGCAATAACTAAAATCTTGGTCTTAAGATTTAAGTTATTGCCACTTAGATGCTGATTTCAATGGTGACGAACGCGATTTAGCTAGTTGCAAGTCATCACAGCACTTGTTTCCACAACAAAAATATTTAAATCAAAAAACCGTTTTGCTCTCATCGCCTTTTAAAAGGTGATCCGAACAAAACGGTTTTTAATATTTTACTTTTAAATTATAGACTTTCCGTGTCAGTTGGTTCACAGCCGTCGACTAATTCGACGATGGCCTTGACAGCATTGTCCAACACGTTGGCCGAACTTTCAACTGGCGCAATAAATTGATCGAGGTTCTCAATTAATTCAGTTAAATTTCTAAATAATTGCGGTGCCGAAACTTGTGGATCCGTCGAGATGAAGAGAACCGGTTTACCTGCAGTCTTCGCTTCTTCTTCAACGCCTAATGAATCGGTGATCACAATATGACTAGCCAACAATAATTCATGGAATTTCAAGACGGGTTGTGTGTCAATGATGGTCGCCTTTGGATCATCCGCAAGAATTTCTTGAGCCGAGATCCGCATTAGATAATCGTCTGCACTTGGGAAAACGATCTGGTATTGTGGATAGGCTTCAAAAACATTGCGGATCGTTCGGATGATCTGACGCATTGTTTGTCCTGCTAAATTGGAACGATGTAAAGTCAATAAAACTTGGTCAGTTTTTACTGGTGGTTGTTTGACGCCTAACTCTTCAAAGGCGACCGGCGAGATGTTGCCGATTGCTTGAACTTTACCTGCGACTTCTTGCTTGGTAAATTCGGCGACCTGGTTATCATCGCGCACCAAAATCAAATCAGCGATCTGGTTGATCAGACGCCGATTAAAGCCTCCCTGACGGCTGCTAGCAGCTTCCATGGAAACAACTGGGAACTGATGGTAGTGTGCAGCTAAACTCGCCAAAAACGACGGTTGCTTAGCTCCTTGCACGAGTAAGACATCAGGATTTTCGTTTTCAATAATGTGATTCAATTGGGTCAGCTTGCGAACCGCTAACTCCGTTGGATCGGATTCCGTGATCGCGATCGCAATATCGGCCTCTAACGAAACCGAACGTAATGCATCCTCCACGAGATCTGCGTGGGTAGTCATCATCACAATGACGACTTCAAAAGCTTCGGCCTCGCGAATCGCCTTGATGATAGGCGCAAGCCGTAAAACCCCACCACGAGCACTTACTACAACAATCATTTTCTTTCGCATATAATTTTCCCCGCACTTTGTATAAGCCCGATTGGCGAATGTGCCAATCTTACCGCAAATAGATAATTAACGATTACGTAAATAATTGACGATTCAATTTCAACTGAACTGTGGGCAACGGCGATTCTGCCCTCATCGTAGAATCAAGCCATTGACCGGGAAACAAACTTAGATCCGGTGTCGACGATAATTCGGCGACTAAAATTTCCAAATGCCATTTCTGATGCGTAAATGTGTGAACGACTGGTTTCATTTGTACCTCACGAAACTCAGCAGTCACCCCTGTCTCTTCCTTAAAACGCGTCGCGACTTGTGACATCAACGGTTGGGAGTCATCTAGGTCAGCGCGATCGATCAGTGGAAACATCCACAACCGTGCCAACATGCCCTTAGCCGGACGTTGTTCAAACAACCAGCCTGCCGGGCTCTGAACAGCTAACGCATAATAATATAAGTCCACCGGTTTAGCCTTGAGTGTTTTGACTGGATAATCTAAAGTGGTGCCATCTGCAAAACTCTCATCAAACTCACGTACTGGCGAATTTTCCGGCTCAGGATTCTTAGCGGTCAAGTAACTTGTCCCGAGATCCATAACGGCTTGATTGAAATCACCTGGACGTTCTTGCGAGATCAGGTGGTCTCCGATCGTTTGAAAAACAGGACGCGATTGTCGCTTCGTGATATCCAAATCGATCTTTAACAAACGTGCAAAAACGCGAAACGCATTTCCATCGATGGCCGCGACTGGCTGACCGAAAGCAATACTTGCGATTGCTGCAGCTGTGTATGGCCCAATACCAGTTAGCTCTTGCAACTGTACTGCTGAAGTCGGCCAGTTTCCTGAATACTCGTTCTTAATTTGTCGCGCAGCCTTTTGCATGTTGCGAACTCGAGAATAGTAGCCCAAACCTTCCCAAGCTTTTAACAATTTTGTTTCTGACGCCTCCGCTAAATCGAGCACAGTCGGAAAGACGGTCATAAAGTTTTGATAATATGGAATCACCGTTTGCACTTGCGTTTGTTGGAGCATAATTTCGCTTACAAAAATATGGTAGGGATCATGATCTGATCGCCACGGTAACCGACGTCCTTCAAGGTCATACCACTTCAACAAAGCTTTTTGAAAAGCAAGAATTTTTGTATCTGACCAGTTTAAATACTTAGCCCCAAAATCATCAGCTAACGCCACGTACAAAATCCCCCTGATTTTAAGCTTTATATTTTATATTATAATACATTATTAGAGATTAAGCTGGTAATTATTTCATTTTTTAATTAGAAATAAATTTTCCCCTTACAAAAAATTGCATTGCGGTTCAAATACCTGTTTCGTGGTCAAATCTAAAAATAAGGCTTGCCGATAATCAGATAAAAGCGCAAAATATAAGGGTTGGACTCAATTGGAAAGGATTCCATTATCGCAATGCTTAAATCAATCTTAAAGGACCGACTGCTTCAGATCACGGCCGTTATCGCCGTGTTAAGTTTGTTTCTTGCTAGACCACGTTTAGCCGATATAAATTTCTCAACATTATGGTCCATCACGGCTATGATGACCTTGATCCAAATCTTTAATCATTTACATATCCTCGATTATTGTGCGTATCGCCTAACTGGCTACGCAAATAATACGCGCCAACTAGTTTGGTTATTTCTCGCACTGGCTTTCGTGAGTGCGATGTTTCTAACCAATGATGTGACTGTTCTGACGCTAGTGCCGCTCTATCTTTACGTTGCTAAACAGTATCATTTACCCGAAATTTTACCCGTAACCTTGATCAGTATGACTGCCAATCTTGGAAGTGCAACGACGCCATTTGGTAACCCGCATAATATTTTCCTCTTAGCAAAATTCGACGTCAGTGTCAGTCAATTCTTCCATTGGTCATTACCACTCGCCTTATTCAGTATTGTGGTGATCACGATTTACACGTTTATGATCAAGCCAACACCGATTTCGACCATTCACACTCAACAAATCTATATTCCCAGACGGCCGACTGTTTTAGCAGTGATCGCGGCATTATTCGTTTTCGCGGGTGTGCTCGGATTTATTCCCGCTTGGGTCGGCGCCGTGATCACGATCATCTTGGCGTTTGCGCTCCAGCCTAAAATCATGAGTCACGTGGATTACGCCACAATTTTAACCTTCGTCGGCTTTTTCATCGTCGTCAGTGACCTCAGTCAAAATACGATGATCAAAGAAACTTTATCGGCGCATATCAACTCACCTTTGTCCGTCTACTTCGGCAGTATCGGGGTCAGTCAATTTATTTCAAATGTGCCGACCACCGTACTCTTTGCAAAATTTACGAAACATGCCGCCGCGCTTTTATACGGTGCCAATATTGGTGGTCTGGGAACGTTGGTCGGTTCGATGGCGAATTTATTAGCGTTTAAGCAATACACGCGCTACGGTTCATCGAACAGCACCCGTTTCTTGATCGACTTCACTGGTATAAATTTGATCACACTAGCTATTTTTACGATTTTCGGTTGGTGGATGATCCATTAAAGAAAAATTGCCTCCTGAACAGACTCAGAAGGCTTTTTTGTCGCGCGTCAAAAACTTATTGAGTTACAAAAGTTGTGTTTCACTAATAAATAGGCAAATCATCACAATGAGCAAACTATTTGAGTGTTACTTGATTTAGAAGTCATCTGATAAGCACAACGGGCAATAAAAATCTCATTGTATCCACATCAGCATCTCGCTTATCTCATTTCGCTCAAGCACAAACAAATTATAGCAAAGGCTTTCAGTATTCACAAGTACTATAATATATATATTTTAGGTATTACACTCCCTGAATCATTTCAAACTAACAGCATACGCTAGTATTAACACTAATGTAGGCAGGTGAATAAAATGACATTTGGGGAAGAAATATCTGAACGAATCCACGAACTACGCGAAAGCCAAAACTTAACGCAAGAACAATTAGCCGAACGAGCAGACATCGATCCTTCATATCTTGGAAGAATTGAACGCGGACAGAATTCCAATCTTCAAATCAAAACGATCGATAAAATAATTACCGCATTAGGTATTGATTATGCTGAGTTTTTCTTATTTAAAGATTCATCTGATGAATTACAATCTTTGATGAGCCAAATTAGCGCGAGTAAACACCAAGCTAAAATAATTAAGATCATCAAAGAATTGCTTGAATTCACGTAGCATCGCCAAATATTATCAAATTAAAAAGCCAACCATTTTCTCACCGACAGATCAATTGCTTGATCTAGCTCGTGACTCGAAAAATGGTTGGTTTTTTAAATCATCTGGTTCTGCGGATCCAGCACCAGTGACTCAGATAATAAAATTTCACTATAGATTTCGTAAACAACCTCCGAATTAACCACGTGTCGCTTGGCTAAATCATACAAGTAGGTGCGTTCCGCATCAAAAGCCTGCATCAACGCGCGCCTTTGTTCCACGCTCTGCAAACTCGAGAGCACGGCCTGATCAGCCGTAACTTCCGCTAATTTCTAAAATAACCAATTCCGATTACTCAAAAAACCCATAAGCTAAACTTATGGGTTTAAAAAATTACTGATTGTCATTTGAATCTAAATCGATCAATTCTCGAATATTTTTTGTAGCCGCTAATTTGTTTTGATATTGGGCGTGCGTGGTTGGATCGACGAATTTCGTCCCCGGGGTGAAATGAATATCTTCTGTCCCAGCCTCTACCGAGGTTTTGTAATACCATTTTTTAAATCGTAAAAAATCTAATTGGCTCTGCATTTCGCGCACCTTATCTTCAAGCACACTTTCTTCTTGATCCAAGTAATCATAGCGTTCCTGTAATGTATCATCGCCTTGAAGACACAAGTTGATGAATTTACCGATATCTTTAATCGACACACCACTTTTTTTCAAACAATTGATCACTTCTAAAAAGTTAAAATCATTATCTTTGAATTCTCTTCTCCCAGCAGCATCGCGATCGACAAATGGTAACAATCCTTTTTTATCGTAATATCTGAGTGTGGAAGTGTTAGTTCCCATTCTTTCTGCAACTTCACCAATTGAATACGTCATTAAAAAATCTCCATTTCACGTTTGACTTAAACCCTACTTCAAGTCGTATGATAACAGAGAATCAGTAAATAATAAATAAGGAGCGAGAATTATGACAAACAAAACTTGGATCATTACAGGCACTTCAACCGGATTTGGCAAGTCTCTAGCCACATTATTAGCAAAGAAACCTGATGTAAATCTCGTTGCGACCGCACGCAATCCAGAGAAGCTGGCCTACTTAGATGAATTTGATCACGGCCAAATCAAAAAATTAACGCTAGACGTTACTAATCAAAGTGAAATCGATGCCGTCGTCAAAGAAACGCAATCAGCTTTTGGTTCGATCGACGTTTTAGTCAACAATGCTGGCATCGGCTACTTCGGGACTTTTGAAGAAAGTGATCGCGAAACGGTCAAATATATGTTTGACGTTAACGTTTGGGGATTGGTAGATATGACGCGTGCAGTTCTCCCGGCAATGCGCCAACAAAAATCAGGCGTTATTGTTAATTTCTCATCGATCGGCGGTTTGTTCTCATTTCCGACGCTTTCATTTTATCACGGCACTAAATTTGCCGTCGAGGGCATCAGCGAGTCATTGGCGAAAGAAGTCACCGATTTCAATATCAAGGTGATGTTAATCGAGCCAAGTGGCTTTAGAACCGATTGGGCCGGCCGTTCATCAGAGAAAGCTTTGCCAAAAATCGAAGACTACCAACAATTCGAGAAATTCATCGAAGGCAATGCAGAAGGCGCACATCACGAAGCCGGTGATCCGGATAAAGCGGCTGCAATTATCTATGATCAAGTCACTGATCACGCGGCAGATTTACCGCTGCGTTTACCTCTTGGTAAGTTTGCGAGCGATACTGCCATTCAAAAATATACGGCCTCACTCGCACAATTTGAAAAGCTGCATGATCTATCCGCGTCTGCCGATCAGCCTGAATAACTTTTAGAAGAAAGAAGATTTTTGATTATGAAAAGATTAGTTGGCAAAGTTGCCTTAATTACCGGTGCCAGTTCTGGATTTGGTCGCGGAACTGCGCTTGCATTTGCTAAAGAAGGCTGCGATTTAATCTTAACCGCTCGCCGCGAAGAAAGACTTCAAGAGGTGGTTGCAACCTGTGAGCAACTCGGTGTCAAGGCCGTTTATTTTGCTGGTGATGCCCAACTTGAGCGTACTGCAATCGATACAGTCGCATTGGCAATCAAAACTTTCGGAAAAATCGATATTCTGATCAATAACGCGGGTATCGGTCGCACATTGTCACTCGCCGAAACATCCATGGCCGATTACGATTTAGTGATGAATTCAAACGTCAGAAGCGCTTATGCTTTCACTAAATATGCTGTGCCCTATATGGAGAAAAAGCATGACGGCCAAATCATCCTTGTTTCGTCGGTGACAGGCATTGTGGGTCACGCCGATGAAACAGCCTATACTTGCAGTAAGTTTGCGCTACGCGGCTTAGGACAAGCACTCGATAGAGAATTACTGGGTCAGGGCATTCGGACTTGTGTCTTTTGTCCACATGCCGGCGCCACAGAATTCGAAGTTGGCTATGGTCGCACAACCGAAGGCGTCGCCGAATCCGGCTTCTTAACACCAGAAGATGTTGGCCAAGCACTCCTAAGTGTCTGCGTCCAAACCAAAAATTCTCGTATTGTTGAACTCAGATTAGCCTCGAATAACGTTAAATATTAATCAAAAATAGCAATCGAATTTTTTAGATTGCTATTTTTATTACGCCAATGATTTAATTTTACGTGCAGGGACACCACCGACTAATGTATTATCGGGGACATCCTTGGTCACCACCGCACCAGCTGCCACGATCACATTATTGCCGATCGTCACGCCGGGCATGATGGCAACCTTACCACCGATCCAAACGTCGTTACCAATAGTCACGGGCGTTGCTTGCGCCAGATAATGACGTCGACCTGCCGCCGTCATCGGATGATTAACTGTGTAAATGTCTACATTCGGCCCGATCATCACGTGCTGACCAATATTGACCGGCGCAATATCTAAAATCGTTAAATTATAATTACTCAGAAAATCCTCACCCACATGAATATTCAATCCATAATCACAATTAAAGTTGGCTTGAACCGAAACGCGCTCACCGGTAGAACCAAATATTTCTTTAATTTTACGCGTTTGCGCCTCTGGATCCGTTGCAGAAATTTGATTAAACTCCTGGCATAATTTTGCAGCGCGAGCTTTTCGTTTTGCAACTTCTGCATCTAAGAAATAGTATTCAGCGCCTGCAGTTAACTTTTCTAATTCCGTCATATGATCACCCCAAACCTCATCTTAGCACTTGAACTATGGTTTAAGTCCAATCATTAGTTTGAAAAAGTTACCTGCTCAACTTCGTTTATTTATTTGTCACGTTTCTTCAACAAATCAGCAAAATGACGATAGTCGTCCTTGGTCAATTCCGTTTTGCTGTATCGTGCCTCTTCATAAAGCTTCCGCAACTCTGCTTGTTCTGTGGACGCAACCGTCAGCTTTGCTAAATGGTCGGCAGGTGTCTCCGATCGGCGTGGCTGATATTTTTTCTGGATGGTGCGCTGATATTTCCGCCGGATCCGTCGCGTCACACTCGTTTCATCGCGACGATTCTCACGTTGCTTTTCAGTTTGGCCGATGACAATATCGTTATTATCACTCAACAGATCTGGTTCAACTTTCGGTTTCTGCAATTGTTGAAAGAAAATTTTCACCGCAAAATAAACTAGCGCAATAATGGCGACTCCGGCAATGAGCACCACGATCACAAACACCGCCGTGGGAAATTTATGGTCAACGGTTTTCGTCAACTTTTCCTTAGCCGGACTACCACCAGCGGCTTGTGGCAGTTTCGCGCTGCTCGCCACTTTTGCCTTAGACTTGACGACTTGTTCGGTTGCTTCCGAATTTGCTGTTTGTTGGCGCAAAAATTGTGAACTCAACCAATTCGGTTGCGCAATGGCAATTCCGATCACTAAAACAGCGCCAATAAGAAATAATAAGAAATTTTTCTCGAATTGGCGTAGCCCCACCGAATAAAGTGAAGTTGCCGAGAAATGTTGGGTCACATCCCCATCTTCTTGTGCGGCTTGAATGTTCTCGCGATATTTCGTCACCTGCTGCAACAGGAAAAACTGTGCGAAACAGATCATCCCCCAAATTTGACCATTGGCATTATTCATCCCGAAGCTAACCAAATATAGCGCCGCTGGAATCGCGTATAGGAGCCATTCGAAATGACTGAGCGGGTTTAAAATGGCCAAGAATAAACTGATTACCACCACAATTTTTGCAAGCAAGGAAATAATCGGCAAGACTAAAATAATAATTGTCGCTAAGACAACAAAGAGCAAATATGGAATCAGCGTCAGCCGCTTTTTCAACAGCATTGTCAAGTCGCAAACGACTGTGCTTAAACAGAAGCTGCCAATAATTCTTCCGGCAGTCAACACAAAATCGCGATTATCATTGAGTAATAAAATCAACAGCGCTAAAAAAAGACTGCTGCGGGTGGCCGCATCCACAAAATAAGCTTGGTGTTCCAGCAATTTAGCTAAATTAACTGATTTAAAACTCGTCATGCCAGCAACACCTCTTTCACTTCTAGATCGACTGGCGCGACTTCTTGATGAAGATGATCGACCATGTTGATCCAGAGCGCATTTTCTGCCACGGCTTTACCCAGCTGTGCTTGGAAGGGCACGTGTCGGGCAATCGCCGATGAACAGACGATGATATGTTCTTCGTGCCCGTTGATGATTTCGGCAAATAAATCGGCGCTACTCGTGGTTTTTTCTAATTCGATAGCCGCACATGTATCCAGCAACACATCCATGGATCCCAAATGTGCCATCGCGAACGGATCGCCCTGTTCATCGCAGGCGTTGCTCAGAATTTTCAGCTGCCAGCCTGCCGCCAAACATTCGTGCGCAATCGTGGCAAATAACGAAATCGTCGCCTCACCATATTTTTCCGTTCGCCAACTCGGATCATCCGGTAATTCCAGCACGATCGTCAGTTGACGTTGCGCCACTGGCTCGTATTGATTGACATAAAAAGTGCCAGTGGTGGCCGTTTTTTTCCAATTCACTTGTTTGAGCGAATCTTGCGGCTGCAACTCACGGACGCCACGAAACAATAATGGATCTTCAAATAATGAAAACCGCGTCAAAGTCTCGCCCAATGAAGATTGCCAGTGCTGTTCAACCTTCGCCAAATCCAACCACCGTGGATAAACGATAATTTCCTGCTCGATCGGATATTTCTGCGCATAGCGTTTAGCGCTGAATAAATCGCGACCCTCTAATTCAATTTCCGTGAGTCGAAAGACACCTCGTCGCGCCATTTGTACTTTTAGCGTGCGCTGCTTATTCTCATAGCCTTTCAGCGAATAAATTTGATTCAAGTTACCCATATAAACACCGTCGCCTTGATCGACCACCAGTCGGAAAGCCCGCGGCACTTGTAAAATGACCTGTACAAAATTCAAAGGTAATCTTTTATTGTTATAAATATGTTGGGTCAAGGTTAATTTTTCACCTTGGAAAATTCGCTTGGACGAAAAGGCGACGGTGGTGATCAAGCCGTTTTGCCAATGGTGTTGCCACCACGAGCGGATGAGCAACAACGCGCCAAATAGAATAATGATCAGGATAACTAGCATTGGCTATCCTTCTTTCCAATTTTCCGTCGGCACCGTCACTTGTTCCAGCAAGGATTGAATCGCCGTTTCTTTTTGTTGCGTGCTCGTCATCGGATTGCGATAAAAGAGCCGATGTGCCAACAACGGAATCGCTAAACTCTGAATATCTTCGGGTGTCACATAAGAACGACCCTTCAAATAAGCCAGCGACTGACTCGCGTGGGCGAAATCGAGTAAGCCCCGATTACTGATCGCCGTTACAACGCCGGGCAGTTTTGTAACGCCGCTACATAACGCAATCAAATAATGGCGGAGTTCTTTATGGATCGTGACTTGAGCTGCTTGTTGACGCATATCTAACAATTGTTCCTGTTTAAAAAGTGCCGACAAAGCCGCGTCAGGTTGTCCCCTTAAAGTTTGTTGCAACATTTCATCTTTCTGGTCTGTGGTCAATTGGCTCAATGAGAATTGGAATAAGAAACGATCTAATTGCGCTTCCGGTAAGGCAAAAGTCCCCGCCGTTTCCAACGGATTCTGCGTCGCGATCACGAAGAAAAATTCTGATAATGCGCGCGTCGTCCCATCAACCGTGACTTGTTTCTCAGCCATCGCCTCTAATAAAGCCGATTGCGTTCTAGGCGTCGCGCGATTTAATTCGTCGGTCAATAGGATCTGAGTGAACAACGGTCCCTCGATAAATTTGAACGTTTTCGTGTCCGGCTGATAAATATCCAGACCGGTTAAATCACTAGGCAATAAATCGGGCGTACATTGCACCCGTTTAAATTTCAACGCCAAAGATTCCGAAAACGCCCGGCTCAATGCTGTTTTACCACTACCAGGGTTATCCTCCAAGAGCACATTGCCACCCGTGATCAAAGCCACCAGAAACAATTGAATCGCCCGCTCGTTGCCGATCAATTTCGTTTGAATATGCCTTGTTAATTGCGTCAAAACTTCCGCGTCTGTTTCCGAACTAACTACTTTTTCAACTTCAATTGCCATGATCGCACCCCATTTTTTTAATTTTGATAATGTATATTTTGATAAAATTATGTTGAAAAGCAAAGCAAGGCTAGTTTCCCAATCAATTTAGGAGAACCAGCCTTTTCATGCGTGAATCTAGTGTGGATGCTATTTATAAAACACTCAAAAAATTTCAAGTGAAATTTTGGAAAGGTTTAAATTGGAATATCATAAAAGAATTATGATGTAAACTGTGGATTTTCACATAATTGAAATTGAGGTTGAAAATTCTGATCTACCTTCGGTCGAAAGTGCTGGGGCAGGCAGTACGTTGGCTTGTGGGACCGCTCTCCGCTTTTCCAAGTGCGGGAAAAGCTCCGAGCTTCGATTTGAGCCTCGGAAAAACGCCGAGTCTCGAATCGATCCACCATGTAAGGCGGGCAAAAACGGCCCGCCAACATGGTTGTCACTGCCACGACTGCCTGCCCCAGCACTTTCGACCTAAACGTATTTTTTTTAGTGTAGGATTTGAATAGCTGGGTTCCTGGAAGTTTGATTATCAAGGTAGCCTTTGTTCTGAATAACTAAAGAATAAAAGTGATGAATTTCAAATCTGCGCAAAATAACACACGACAAGTTTTAAAATAGGTGCAGATTATGCCGAAAGCTTACAACAAAGCTTTTTTAGCTATATCTTGCACCTATTTTTAAATTTACCGTATGTCTAGATTGACAATATTCATTTTTGACGTTAAGAAATAATCTCAATCAATTTGGCAGCACAGATTTTACCGGAGCAAAATGAAATAATGTTCTCCATCCAATCATTCATACAATGAAGTGAGTTTTGTTAATCATCTGTATACTCATATCTTGTTATAGCAACAAAATCTGCTTATTGAACGTCTTCCGTTATTTTTGCAACTACTTTTGGCTGTTTCTGACAGTTTTTTTCTACAATTACCATTAACTTCCCTGAAAAGAACCGTTTCTCTTCTGGATTAAATTTTGAGATATCCATTGGGTTACCATTTGCACTTCCCAAGAATATACCATCCATTATCTTAATTCTCACATTATTATTTGCAGTTGGGACTATATGCCCAGTTGCATCGATTGCATCAACCTCATATAGCGCCGTCGATATACCATCATAGCACAATCGAACTCGTGTACTTTTCGCTTTACCACTTGTTGTTCTCAGATCCTCGACTGGCTTATTTGAGCTATATCCGACTGCTTTAAGCTGCCCTGTAATATATGGAACGTACCAACTCGTATAATCTTCTCCTGAAAGTTTTCTGCCAAAACTCTGGTCATTAATAAATAATTCAACTTCTGGACAATTCGTAAATACACGCACTTCTGTTAATCCATCCTTATCAATAGATAGGCCTTCTCTATTCCAATGCGGCATTACATGTACCATTGGCTTTGAGGTCCATTGCGATTGGTAGTAGTAATAATAATCCTTTTCAAAGCCCACAGTATCCACAATGCCAAATTGAGAACTAATTCCTGGCCAAGCAAACGGAGAAGGTTCTCCGAAATAGTCCATGAATGTCCATAAAAAAACGCCGCCCATAAATGAATTGTTTTTGATAAAATGCATGACTGTTTCTGGATGTGCAGTCCCACCTACGCCTGGATCCCCTTTTTTTCGCTTTCCAGGGAGTACCCTGGAAAAAGAGGAGCCAAAATTTGAAGTCTGACACTTCTCGGCGTTATCCCGATAAATACCACGAGTCGAAAAATATGAAGCATTCTCAGTGCTTAAGAAAAATAGATTCGGATATTTTTTCTTTAGCATTACTAGCCCGTTACCATTGACTTCCGCCTCCGGATAGTTGACACCATTTACATCAAAATGATTCATATACGCCTCATTGACAATTCCTTTAGGGCTCAATAACTCTGCAGAAACAATTAGGCTCTGAGTCGTATACCTACGAATGACTGAAGTTAATTTCCTGGCAATTCGTTCTCCTAAAACAGTATTACCTATTAACTCTTCATTACAAAGGGACCAAAAACAAATAGATGGATGATTACGAGTTTGCTTTACCATTTGTTCAAGTTCAGCAACACGCCATTCACTTGATTCGAGTATTCTGTTTTCATTCATCACAATTATTCCTAATTCATCGCATAAATCAAGTAAATCAAGGGAAGCAAAATGATGTGAACTCCTATAGGCATTTACACCCATTTTTTTCATTTTTAAAAGTTTATAACGAAGAATATCTTTGTTAACCGCAATTCCAACACCACCAAAGTCTTGGTGTTCACACACACCGCGCAATTCAACGCGCTTTTTATTCATGTAAAAACCATTTGATGAATACGAAATTAGTCGAACCCCGAAAGTTTGTTGAAAATCATCAATAACTTTATCTTCTAATAGCAATTGAAAACGAGCTTGATATAAGTTTGGAGTATTAATTGACCATAAATCAGGATCATCAATAACCTGAGTATACGTTATCTTGGTAGAGCTCGATTTTTGAGGCCTTAAATCAAAACACTCTGTATGGTTATTAATTGTACATAGCAATCTAGTTTTTTTACGATCATTACCGCTTTGGTTCATTATCCCAACCACGATTTTGAGCCTAGCTTGACCATTTTCAATTGAGTCTGTTTCGACAAAAGTTTCTGGCGCGTCGATTCTAATTCTAGGTAAAAACTCTAAATATACATCCTTATAGATACCGGCACCTTCGTACCACCAGCCTTCAGAGCCAACCGTCGTATCAGTCTTAACTAATACAACATTGATACCTTCCTCGTGATATTTCACTATCTCGGTAATATCAAACGAGAAATCAGAGTATCCACTGTAATGATTACCCAAAAAAATTCCATTTAACCAAATAGAAGCCTCACCCATAACCCCCATGAAATGAAGGAATACCTGCGTGTCGTCATCTGCAGATCTATCGACCTCAAACGTCTTACGATAATAACCTTGTCCATTTTGTTTCGATCCACTCATTAATAGGCTAGGATCATTGATAAATGGTTGTCTGGATTTCCAATCATGTGGAAGATTAATAGTATCCCATTTCGAAGTTAGCTCAGCATTTAATTGAGTTCCGGCCAACATTTCCAATCCTTTATTTCGATTTCCTTGTGCGATGAGTTTTAAAAAGTGTTCACCACCAGCTCCCACTGCAACAATATCACCGGCTTCATCAACCAGCGGTGCAGTCAATCCTCCGATTGAAGCAGCTTTTTTTACCAATTTATTGGGTTCATCTAATTTTCCAAGTTTGAACCGCCACTCTTGATTTAATAAGCGTTTAACTCTCATCATTACCATCCATTTCTAACGTTGCTGTCTAGTATCTGGTTAAAGGATCACCGCAGAAGGGATCTACTGGACTGATTCCGAAGAATTCTTCTCGACCGATAATTTTTCTAATTATTGCTGAAACAGTGACACGATTCCCTGTGTATGCATTAATATAAGTTGAAATATAGGGAATATCAAATAAATGATACGGATTTGCCGTAGAAATAAACACGGTTGGAATATCTTTTTCAAACCAAGGTGCATTTGCTGCCATTAAGTGAATCCAGTTCAGACGTGTTGTTGTTTGATTACTAGCAGATTCAATATTGGCAACATATATCGCCAAATCAAATTTTTCCTTGAGATCAGCAATTCCTTCTTCAAATATCTCATGAAAATCAAGATTTTTATTGTCAAATAACTGCACTTTAAATCCAACATTTTCCAATTGTTTTTTGAAAATAGGCCCTACTTTTCCGCCCTCTTTAAATCCGCCGTCGTCTGAATCACCGAGTACGATTAAACGAATTTTCGGATATTTTTTCAGTGTGATCGGCAAAATCCTATCCCTATCCTTAACTAACGTAACCGACTGTTGTGCGAGCTGTGCAGACTTCTTCTGATCATCGAGCAATTCCACTGTGCACCTGTCTTCACTTGACGGAACAAGTCCTCCAGATTCATTCATAATATGTTGTGCAATTTTAGTAGCTAAAATTCTTGTGACTGCTTCATCTAAGCGTTGACTACTCAAGGTGCCATCTTTAATGGCGTTCTTTACTGAATCAAAATCCTCATCGATATTTTTATTGAAAAGTAGCATATCCACACCAGCGTTAATTGAAGTAACTAACAATTGACTTCTGGACATTGCTGTATTATACCCTAGCATCGGTGTTGCATCAGTGATTGTAAGCCCATTGAACCCTAATTTGTCTCTCAGCAAACCATTGATCAATAATTTAGATGCTGATGCAGGCATTAATTCCGAATCTTTTATTCCCGGGCAAAGTCGTTTTTCCCATGCTGGCTGAAGAATGTGGCCAATCATGATGCTACTAATTCCATTTTGAATGAAATGTCGATAAAGTTGCCCATAACTTGCCATCCACTCGTCTGCATCTAAAGAATTCACCGAACTTAATAGATGCTGGTCTCTTTCATCCACTCCATCACCCGGAAAATGTTTAATGACCGGAATAACATCATTATCCTCCAAACCTTTAATCTGTTCCTGCGCCATTTGTTGAATTCGATTTTCACTGTTACCAAAAGTTCGCGTATTGACGATTGGGTTGCGAAAGTTATAACTAATATCAATTATCGGAGCAAAGGCCATGTTAACACCTACTTGATGGGCTTCAGAACCCGAGACATTGCCTAGTTGATATGCATTTCGAATGTCGTTTGAAGCAGCAACTTGCAAAGGCATTCCAAACCATGTTCCTTCGGTAATAATTCCATTTCCACCTGATTCCAAATTTGCCGCCATAAATAACGGAATTTTACTTGCTTTTTGAGCAGTTGCAAGCTCTCTCTCAATTTTATCGGCTCTATCAGGTCGATACATCATGCCTCCTGGCTGATACTTCTCAATAAATTTTGAGATATCGATCGTATCCTCATCTTGTCCGATTACAACAAATATTTGTCCAATTTTTTCATCTGTTGACATGTTATCAACTTGATGATGAATAAACTCTATTTGATTATTAGTTAATTCATATGGTTTCTTTTTTAAATCTAACATTTTATTCCCCACTTTTATTTATACATCTATAGAGTAAAACCGCATAAGTATATTTACTCTTATGCGGTAGTGAACCACTCTACTATTATCTCAATTTTGATCTTTTGATACATCCTTCTCTGCAGCTTCACGCTCTTCTTGTACCGCTTGATTATCCAAGGCCTTAAAGAAAGGAAAATAGATTAGCATAGAAATCGCCGTTGCAAATAATTCGTAAATCCCAAAGGAAAGACTGCCTTGAACTATACCGTGTACTAAAGGAGGTAGTGAACCAGCACCAAGTATTCCAATGGGGGCTGTGATGACACCTAACGAGATCAACACATATCCAAGCGTAACAATCACAAGTGGCGTCAACAAAAATGGAATTAATAACATCACATTTAACATGACTGGCATCCCAAATATAACTGGTTCATTAACACCAAATAATCCACTT
Organism: Lapidilactobacillus mulanensis; assembly: GCF_003946215.1. GTDB lineage: Bacteria > Bacillota > Bacilli > Lactobacillales > Lactobacillaceae > Lapidilactobacillus > Lapidilactobacillus mulanensis. The sequence continues at coordinate 19,782 of NZ_RHOW01000022.1, read as the reverse complement.
GGAAAGACAATCTTAGAAAACGCCTTATAACGCTTACTTTTTGAGAAGAAAAACATGCATGTGACTAGTCCAATTGTTGCACCGCTGCCACCTAAGCAAGCAAGATCATACAATCCAAAATTAATTACATGAGGAACCGCTTTTCCTGCCGCAACAGCAGTTGTGTTGCTAGCCAAATACCCCAAGAAAATTGGCATTAAAATTGGTAAAACAGTCATTGAACCATGAATTCCAAAGAACCAAAGTAAATTAGAAATTAAAATCAAGATTAAGAATGCTGGTAATGTACCTGTGAGAGATTGCAACGGTTCTTGTAACAACGTATAAATGAAATCAGTTGCTGTTTTAAAACTAGTAATACTAAACAAGTACTTGACTATTCCAAATAACGCTGCAATAACAACTGCTGGAATCAGTGATGTAAAAGACTTAGTAACCATTTCTGGCACACCGTCTGGCATTTTAATCGTAAAATTCTTTTTTACGAAAAACTTCATTAATTGTATCGTGATTAGAGAAACAATGATGGCAACAAAGACACCTTTAGCTCCTAAATATGTCACATTAAGGAAGCTTGTTTGAGATTTTGCATTTACGGTTATGGGACTCAACAACAAGAAACTGACTAACGATATAAGCCCAGTACCCAAAGCTTGATCTTTAATATCAAAAATGGATGCGCCACAATAAGCAATGCTGAACGCCATATATAATCCCAACAAATCAATCGTGAAATCAGGAATATAATTCAATACTGTGCCAATATGAGTCGTTGTCAAGAAACTTTGATATGGTTCCCAGCTGAAACTAGTAATTACTGTGAAAATCGAGCCCAACATAATAACACCCAATAATGCCATCGAACCAGTGCTAATACTTTTTAAATATCTATTAGAAGAAATCTTGTTAGCAACTGGTATGAATCTTCTTTCCATAAAATGAATAAACGTGTTCATTAATATACCCCATCTCTATTTATTACTTTTTATTTTTTCTTGGTACCAATAAAAGCTGTCCTTAGGAATACGTTTACATTGTTTCAAATCTTCATCCGTACGATCGACATAGATTAACCCATATCTTTTTTTAAAACCTTGGTGAGAACTAACAACATCTACCAGTGACCATGGGCAATAACCCAGCAGCGGGTATCCTTCGCTTACAAAACGCTCACATTGTTTAATATGTTTATCTAAATAATCAATTCGGTAATCATCATGGATTGCACCGTCATCCAAGATATCCGAAGCGGCTAATCCATTCTCGGTAACGATCATCGGTAATTTATACCGTTCATACACATCACGCATACCAATATAAAGGCCGTCTGGATCAACACCAAACTCCATCCACTTCGTTTTTGTCAGATAATTATTGGTACCCAAAGTGAATAGTTCGTTTTGATAAAATGGTGGCAATTTACTATTATCTTCACCATCTTTTAACGCGCGAATACAAGTACTAGCATAATAATTAATTCCAATTAAATCAGGCTTGTTAGCAACTAAAATTTCTTTGTCTTCAGCCTCGGTTTCTGGATACCAACCTTTTTTATTTAAATAATTACAATAGCTTTGTGGATATTCTCCAATCACTGACATATCTAAAAAACAATTCTGCAAAAAATCTGTCGCATTCTTTGAAGCGAGTACATCCTCTGGAGCAGGGCTTTCAGGATAAACAACTTGCATAGAACAAACCGGTCCAATCTTACCGTCCTTAACGATTTCTCTAAAACTATGAATTGCCATCTTCTCCGCCAAGGACATGTTATAACTCATCTGATACATCTGTTTCATTCGTTTATTAGGATCAGATTCATGATTGCCATTCAGATCTGAAGCAGCAGTCACAATCAATTGCTCATTAATTGTTCCCCATATTTTTACTCTATCTCCAAAGTTTCTGAAACAAACCTCAGCATATTTTACATACTGATCAATGCATTCTCTAGAGTTCCATCCCCCAAAATCATCTACAAATGCTTGCGGCATTTCGAAATGATATAAGGTTGGGAAAGGCTTAATCCCTTTTTCAAGACACCTATCAATTAGTTTATTATAAAATTCAATTCCTTCTGAATTAGGTTGATAGCCATTTCCCATCACTCTAGTCCAATTAAAAGAAAACCGATATAGATTGATTCCTAGCTCCGCCATTAAGTCAACATCTTCTATCATATGATGATATTGATCTGAAGCAATCTTTGAATCAGCGACACCTTCTGGAACTTTTCGAATGTCTGTTGTGGCAATTCCCTTACCACCTTGTCCATAGCCACCTTCCACCTGAAATGCAGAGGTTGAAGCACCCCAATAAAAGTTATCCAAGACCATTACTTACATCAATCCTTTCTTCTAAGAAAACGATATCATTTATTGTTTATGTAAGCGATGGCAAAATAAAGTCCCCAGTTTTAAATAACTGGGGACAGTTTCAAAATATGAAACTAAGATTGTAAATAATAATTACGCATATAATAATAAATCAGTAATTCCATAACGTAGAGAATTGAAATTCGGCCTTCGGTGTTTTCATTAGTTTCCCCACAAATAATAATTTCATCTGCGCTTCTTTCAATGATAGGGGATTTTTTGAATGTAAAGGTAATTATTTTCACATTTTTCCGTTTCAATGCCGTAATAACCTTCTCACTGAAGTAAAAAAAACCGCCTTCCATAGAAAATATCAGAGCTAATCCGTTGGGTTTAATATTGTCAATGATGTTCAATTGATCTTCAACTGTAAAACCGACTTGAATAATCTTATTCATGCTGCCCATCTTACTCTGAAAATGTTGACCCATAAAATCAGCAAACTCCAAACCGAATACCGCGACATCTCCAGCTTCAAAGATATCTGAAACAATACCTTCAATTTTTGAAACAGGAATATTGTTCTGTACAAAATCTAAGTTGCTAATGATATTCGTTGTAAAATCATTCAAGAACTCAGTTTTTATAGACATCTCTCGCTGTGTCATGTTCTTAGAATAATCGCTGACAATATCAATTTCCTTTCCAACGGCATCTTTAAACTCGGTGTAAGTACTAAAATTAATCAAACGTATAAATCGAGACACTGCAGATGTCGAGACAAAACACGCATCTGCTAGTTCATAAATTGTCATGCGTGGTATATTATCAAAGTTTTTCAAAACCATTTGAGCAATAATATAATTATTATCATGTTTTTTTTGGTTGTTAATAAATCGAAACAACAAACTTCTAACTGAAGTTCCACTATTATCCATTATGATGCTCCATTCCCGTATGTATCCTTACTCTAAATATACTATGAAAACGATGACAATTAAAGCCTGCAGTAAAAATATTGCATAACCTAGAAACGCTAGCTAATAAGCATTATTGATTTCGTTCGAATAGAATAGGCGAAATTTGTGGTGGGAACTGGGACTTGCAGTGGCAATTTTGTTAATGAGCGGTTTGTGCGAATTTGCTTTAGCCGTTCGAACATCGTGAGTTACGGATAATGACATCGTTAGAGCCATGGGCGCCAGTACAGAAAGGGGAAATGTGAGATCCGGCGGTTTTCCGGAGCTCACATTTCAGGCGGAAGAATTTCCGTACTTTGGAAATCCTGCAGCCGTCCCCACAGCAGTTTCCCAGTTCCCACCACAAATTTCGCCGGAACCGCAAAACATCAAACCGCACAAAAAAAAGACACACTCCAACAAAGAAGTGTGCCCCAAAACTTATTTTTTAAAGTTCAACCCCAGCATCCGCAAAGAAATCGGCCAACGGTTTCAATTCCTCGCCATCATATGATGCGAAGAATTCTGGCAATGTTTGCGGTTGATCCAGCGTGTGGTTCGCGTTGTAATCTGCAGAAATCGTTTCGGTCAGCTGACCATCTTCGATTTTCATCTGCAAGACTTCAACTGGCAAGCCGCGTTTCGCGGTAATTTTCGCATCGATCAAGAATGGTTGACCCGCCTTTGTGGCAGTGACGGCTTGATCGAAGGCCGCTCGCAACTCACCACTATTGTGCACGGTCACCGATTCAACGCCCATTGCCCTAGCAATCATGGCGAAATCTTGATCTTCAATATCGATCCCGCTGTGGCGCACCATATTAATATCATCCTGCTCAGATTTAATAAAGTTCAGCGTGGTGTTGCTAGTAATAATATTGATCACAGGTAACTTGTATTTTTTCTCGGTAATCAAGTCTTGCATCACCATCGAGAACGCGCCGTCGCCGGAAATGTTGAAAACTTGGCGTTCAGGGAAACTCAGCTTACCTGCAATTGCACCTGGCAAACCATAGCCCATCGTCGCAAACAGGGCAGAAATCGTCCATTTATTTTTCGGCGTTAGGTTTAAATAGCGGAACGAATTAATAATATTGTCGCCGACATCGATCGAGAAAACCGCGTCTGGTTCGGCGATCCGATTAATTTCTTTATAAACAGCTTCAAATTCCAGTGGATCACTGGCACGGTTCGACATCTTCGTCAAATATTCACGCCAGTTCAAATTATCTGCAACAGCCGCCTTGAAGAACGGTGTAGGTGCCACTTTTTGACTGCGGTCCAAGACGCGTTCAACGAAACTAGTGGCGTCGCTCCAAATACCGTAATCGAGAAAATGGTGGCGACCAAATTGACCTTCATCAATATCGACTTGCACAAATTTAAAGGGATGGGTGCGATAAATCAGGTTGGCAAACGGGAAGTCCGCGCCAATAGCGATCACCAAATCCGCCACGCCGAAAATTTCGTCGGCAGCCTTCATCGCCGCTCGGTTGGCATAGCCTAAGTTTCCTTCATACTCATCTGGCACTAAGCCCTTAGCCAAGCCAGTTAAAATCAGCGGGATCTGTAATTTTTTCGATAATTCAACGAGTTGCTCACCACCGGCGCCAATTCCGCGGCCGACGTGAATTACCGGACGTTTTGCTTGCGCGATCATTTCGAGAACGTGGTCGACTTCTTCGTCGGTGGCGTCAGGTAATGGCCGTGTTTTCGCATCCGTCGGCGAAACACTCGTGTAATCCTCATCCGGAATCTGGACATAGCCGAAATCATTCGGAATGATGACAACCGCCACACCTTGATGTTTATAAGCTTCGCGAATCGCTTTATCGACAACATATGGCAAACTTTCCGGTGTCATCACCACCCGATTGTAAACCGCCACGTCCGCAAACATGGGCTCTTCAGTAAATTCTTGGAAATAATTATAATTCATATTTGTACTAGGCACTTGCCCAACTAACGCCAAAACTGGCGCATGATCTTCACGGGCATCATAAAGACCCGTTAATAAGTTGGTTGCACCTGGACCAGCCGATCCAAAAGCCACACCAATTTTGCCGGTGAGCTTGGCATCCGCACTGGCTGCGAGCGCGCCCACTTGTTCATGCCGAATTTGAATATATTGGAGCCGATCTTTCTCTAACTCAAGCGCTGACATAGTAGAGTTGAATGAACCGCCGGGATAACCGAAAATATGATCGACCCCCCAAGATTCAATCACGCGTAACATTGCAACACTTGCTGGAACAGTCCCTTGATTAGACATTTATCGCACCTCTTTAATATTTATAGATGTCTTCGACAAAAGAGACCGCACAAAAGCAAGCGGCATCTCTGAAATCGATTACATCTCATAACGATAAGATATCGTATTCTGATGAGAATTGCAACAGATTGTGCTCAGCACTAGCACAATTTTGTAGGGAAAAATAGTCACGTCTTTAGACATCAGGCAAATAAAAGCGCGCTAATTTTCAACCCTCTTAGCGCGCTTCTTAAAAATAGAACAGTATAAGTTCACTGTGTTATACGCAAACAAAAATTACTGGAGCACAACTTTTCGCAAAGCCCGAATTGCGAGCACCATCAAGGCAAACATGACCGCGACGAAATATGGAAAGATCTGCGTGCTTAAGTTTTGGGCAAGCAATCCAAAAATCGGTGGGATCACCATAAAGCTTAAAGAAGCTGCCGCCATTTGCGAACCCATCACCGATTGAGAAACATCCTGACCAAAATTGGTCGGCGTTAAATGAACTAAATTGGGATAGATCGGACCGTTCCCGAGGCCGATCATAAATAGCCCTGCAATCGCAATCGTCGTGTTAAGAGGTTGTATTAACAAAATAACGGCGATCACGATCACAATTTGACCCAGCTTGATCAGTTGCCAACTCGAAAGGCGCGTGGCGAGCATGCCAGATAAGAACCGGCCAACAGTCATGCCCACGTAGAAAAAAGTAATGGCAGCCGCGGCTTGGCTGATCCCTAACCCCCGCGAATTAACCAGATAAGTACTGCCCCACGTTCCGCAAGTCACTTCGGCGGCACAGGAAGTGATAAACGCCGTCCAGACCGCTGGAACGCCCGGTAATTTTGCGATCGACCTAAATCCTAACGTTTTTGAAGTTTGCTCGGATTCGAAAGTCTTGTGCTGTTTATTTTTCATCCGCCCCCACAACGGCAACGAAATAATCATGATCGCCGCAATTGTTGTTTGAATCAGAAAGGCTAAATGATAACCGCCACGCCAATTCGCATTTTTTCCTAAAGCTTGGCTCATGATAAACGGACTGATCGAAACACCAAGGCCATAGAAACAGTGGAGGAAATTCATGTGGGTGGCGCGATAATGCACGGCCACATAATTGTTCAACGCCGAATCGATTGCGCCCGCGCCCAATCCCAGTGGCACCGCGCAAATACAAAGCCAATAAAAATTAGCAGACAATGAAAATCCCAGCAGCGAAACGGCGGTTAAAACCGTACTGACTGCCGTGATCAGGCCGGTCCCGAAACGATTGATCAACCGCGCGCTGAGTAGACTGGCCGTGACTGTTCCCAAAGAAGTCAGCACTGTCACATAACTCGCCGCAGATAAAGGCAATTGAAATTCTTGATAAATAGCCGGCCATGCCGTTCCAAACAGTGAATCCGGAATCCCTAAGCCAATAAACGCAATATAGATAACCACTAACAGTAACGCCGTCATTTGTTCACCCGCAATCAATTCATTACGCCCATTGTATCAAGAAGCGCTGTGGAAAACTAGCTGTTCGACAAAGATCAAACGTTTATCTGCAGATACACCACGTTGCTAGAATTTTGGTGATCGGTTTGAAAATAATGGTATGCTGTGGGTAATGGCCCTATTTTTCTAATTATTAAAATAGTCGACCGTTTTTTAAAATAATTTTGACAATAAATGTCAGCTTTCACATTCCCTTTTCGTATTATTAGGTGTAAGCGAAGTTGGCACAAATTAATCGTCACAGAAGAAGATGAAATCGTGGATGAAACAGGATTGATTTCCGCATTACAACAGCATCAAGCAGACTCAATGAATCAATTGATCGAGCTGGAGGGTGACTTCATTCATCAACTCGTTATGCATAACCTGCCGTCACAATACGAGCGTGGTTATCTCGAGGATGTGGAGAACCGCTGCTATTATCAAATCTGGACGCATATCGAGGCGTATGACGCGACTCGCGGTGAATTTAGGCCTTGGGCTATCTGCCGTCGTTTGCAACCAAGCAAAGGACTATAAACGTGGTTTAAAGGCAACCTTCAAAACCATGGCACTAGATGAAACCTACTTAGCGGATTTAGAGACGCCCCCTGCAACAGAGCCGTTAGATTTCGACGCCTTATTTACACCCCTATCGCCGACCGAACGACAAGTTTTCCAGCTCTATTTTATCGACGATCTAACGCCACAAGAGATCGCGGCGAAACTCAAGATGAAACGCCTGGCAGTCTATAAACATCTATCTCGTGGGCGTCTGAAGTTAAAACAGGAGGTCAAACAACATGATCTTAACTAATCCATTCGTCGAAGTCGTCAACCAAATGAACGGCATCCCCAAGAAATACGAACCAAAGTCGACGCCCGAATTACGCCAGAAATATCAAGAGCGACAAGTCGCGCTCTACATCACAATGCAAGACGTCCTCACAAAAGTCACTCAATTATTAGGTGATGGCGAAAAAATCGTCAACTTTTTACCGATGACCAATGAGGACAACACCGCAGCCGCAACCGACGGCATCATGGGCATGTATGCACCACAAACCGATGAATCAAAAGAATATATCAAAGCACAAGATAGCTTGCGTGGAAATCGATTAATGGTCTTCACCAACCAACGGATCATTTTCTTCATCGTGGTTGAATTCATCGACGATCAAAGCCAATACTTCTCTTATGAGTACGACCAAATGCCGGCCATCAAATTTAAGAAGCATCAAATGAAGGCGCCTAAAAAAGGCGACATCGTCATTAATCAGGATCAACAAACTTGGTACACCTTAGATTTCGAAACCAAAGATGGTCATGTTTTTCAAGAATTTCTGACCGCCGACAATGGCAAAGTGTTCAAACAGAACTTATTGACGATTCCAGCGATGAGCCAGATCCGCATTACCAACCACGCCACCCGCAATAATCGGTTCGACCTGATTTTCGGGAATATTCTCACCGGATTTACTGCCTATAATGTCCTGGCAGCGTTGATACTGCTCCTGATGCTTATATCTTTACTGACGGCACTGCTTGGTGGCGCCTAGAATATACAGTATACAAAAACAGCGAACCGCTAATTTTCATTAGTGATTCGCTGTTTTTATTTTTCACAATTAGCCTAAATCTTCACCATTAGTAGCAATAACTTCTTTATACCAGTCAAAAGAATCTTTGCGTGAACGTGCCAAAGTCCCTTCGCCAGCATCGTTTTTGTCAACGTAGATGAAACCGTAACGCTTGTCCATCTGGCCGGAGCCTGCAGAAACAAGGTCGATACAGCCCCACGGTGTGTAACCCATCAAGTCAATACCATCATATTCAACGGCAAGCTTCATCTGTTCGATGTGGCGACGTAGATAATCGATGCGATAATCATCATGAACTTTACCATCTGCACCAACTTTATCGATGGCACCGAAACCATTTTCCACAATAAATTGTGGTAAATGATAACGATCATTGAACCAGTTCATGCCATAGCGCAAGCCCTCAGGATCAATGGCCCAGCCCCATTCAGAAGCCTTAACATAAGGATTCTTGGTGCCGTTATTTTCTTCGTCATAGTGATATTCCGGCGCACCACCATGATCTTCGATACAATTTGACATGTAATAACTGAAGCCGATATAATCAACGGTGCCTTTTTTCAAAGTCTCCAAATCTTCATCGGTGATATCCAAGTTATATTTATGATTCTCGAAGAAAATTGGCATCCAACTTGGGTAGCGACCGTTTGCATGAACATCTGCGAACCAGTAACGCGATTGCATTGCCTTCTCAGCCGCCATAATATCTGTTGGTTTTGCAGTCAACGGATAAATAGGCACCATGGCGATCATGCAGCCGATTTGATTGTCTGGGTCAACTTTGTGGCCTTCCTGAACGGCGATGGCACTAGCAACGAGCTCATAATGGCTGGCTTGATACATCGTACGTTCCATATCTTCGCCCTCATGCTTAGGCAAGCCAGAATTCGTCATCAAGGCGAAATCGCTCTGGTAATTAGTTTGATTATTAATTTCGTTAAAAGTCATCCAATACTTAACTTTACCCTTGTAACGCTTGAAGCAAGTCGTCGCAAATTTCACGAAGAAATCGATCAGCTTCCGATTCGACCAGCCACCATATTCAGTCACTAAATGATAAGGAATCTCGAAATGAGAAAGTGTGATAACAGGTTCGATCCCATATTTATGACATTCGTCGAATAAATCATCGTAGAATTGTAACCCTTCTTCATTAGGTTCTGCATCGTCACCATTAGGAAAAATACGCGTCCAAGCAATCGAAGTCCGGAAACATTTGAATCCCATTTCGGCAAATAGCTTTACATCTTCCTTATAACGACGGTAAAAGTCGATAGCTTCATGGTTAGGATAATTCTCACCAGGCAATACGCCGTCAGTAATCCGACGCGCCACCCCATTGGCACCAGCGGTCATCACATCGGCAACACTCATACCCTTGCCGCCGTCTTGCCAGCCACCTTCCAATTGATGAGCAGCAACCGCGCCACCCCATAAGAAATCTTTGCGTAATTTCGCCATAATAAACCTCTTTCTAAAAATAAAATTGTGATTAAAATAATCCAACAAGTTAAGTTTAACTATCTTAGCAAAGATAATCAATTAACAGGTGTACTGCATTGTGGATTGAACATATTTAAACTTATCTGTAAAAAAACTAAGCTACCTTCGGTCGTGGCTGCGTGGGGCAAGTGACGGCGGACTGTGGGGACGGTTCCAGAGTTTTCCCAAGTTCGGGGAAAAGTCTTCCACCTCGATTTCGAGCTTTTTCTCCGTCGCAAAATCGGCTCCTGAAAAAAATCTCGAAATACGCCCCTGCTGTAAGCGACGATGGCCCTGTCGCAACACCAGTTTCACAGTGTCGTCACTTGCCCCACGCAGCCGCGACCTAAACTAGAATTAGTTTAGTGGTGAACTCGGAAGAACTGGGTTTGAGCGGAATAGTTTGATTTCAACGCCGATTGCTTTGTTGCTGGAAATATGATCACGTTGGATATTTTGCTACTAAATATTTATGTTGCTCAGAAAAAATTTAAATGGGAAACGATCAACTCAGAATCCAAATCTACTTACTAGAATAGATCCACAGAATTTGCGGAAGAGAATGAACAGCACACTGTGATAATGGTCTTAGCGACAGAATTACCGTCGCTTAGAGAATGGGAAATTCGGAGATCTTGCGGTTTTTGCAAGAGCTCCAAATTTAGGCGGAAGAATTTTGGTGGGCTTCCAAAATCCTGGAGCCGTCCCCACGAGTGTGCTGTTCATTCTCTGGAGCAAATTCAAACTGCCATCAACCACGAACTAGCTTTTCAAACTATCTAAATTTAGGTGGAGGAACTTCCATTCCTCCAAAATCCTGCAGCCGCCATCACCCACAAACACGCCGCTCCAAGAATATAGCGTGTCACAAAAGTCAGATCGACTTTCATCACACGCCACATTTAATAGTGCTTTTACTTAGCAGCATCCTCTACTGGAGCTGCTTCTTCTTTTAGAAAGTCTTCTGTACTCTCACCATTTTCTTGAGCAAGCAAGATTTGATCTTGTTTACGCGCAAATGGCAGATAGATAAAGAAGGTTAGAACTAACATCAGTGCTTGCCAGATTGCGGTACGAACACCACCCACTAAGAAGCCTGAGAAAATTGGTGGCGTTGTCCAAGGCACCATCGTACCACCAAACATTGGGATCCAACCGAAGCGGATCGCGACCCAAGTCAAAATAGCTGAGGCCATAGGTGCTGCGAAGAATGGAATACCCAAAATTGGGTTCATTACAACTGGAGCAGCGAACAATACTGGTTCGTTAATGTTGAACACACCAGGAACGATCGACAAACGACCGAGTGTTTTCCATTGTGCTGATTTTGCAAAGAACACCATGAAGACCACTAAACCAATTGTCATACCAGAGCCAGTAACTGTCATGAATTGATCCATTAATTGTTGCGTAACGATGTGACCACCATTAGCAAGTGTTAAAGCTTTACCAGAATCCAAGATTTGTTGGTTAGCTTGTGCATTTGCTTGTAACAAAGGCCCCATGATACCACCGACGATCGTTGCACCGTGCACACCGAAGAACCATAGGAATGGCACTAAGAAGGCAATGGCTAACATACCACCGAATGAATCCGTCAAACCTTGTAATGGCGTTTGAATCGTTGAATAGATCCATTCCGTCATCGTTGACTTTGTAACTTTGTCGAAGAATACGTAGATCAACATGAAGCCAGTAATTAAAACAGTTGCTGGGATCAATGCCGTAAATGATGCAGCGACATTAGGTGGAACTTGATCAGGTAATTTAATTGTAATGTTCTTCTTCAAGAACCATGAGTAAACAATACCAACGATCAAACCGATCAGAATCGCGGCGATCATACCTTTACCGCCTAACCAATCACGGTCGATAAAAGTAGTTTGTGCCATTTGTGCTGGTGTTGCGACAACTTTATCGTTCAGTGTAACCCCGTTAGATGGGCGCATGACGATGAAGAAACACACGGCTGCAAGTAAGCCTGCAGGTAATGGCTCGTACCCTTCATCATGTACCCATGAATAGGCGATACCGACAACTGCGAATAAGGCCATGATCGCAAATGATGAATTATAAGCGACATTCCAATATGGCACCATACCCGTAGAAGCCATCCAGTTTGACCAAGCAGGAACTGGCAAGTTAGCCAACAATAAGAAAATCGAACCGACGATCGTAAATGGCATGACGTATAACATACCATTCTTTAGTGCATTGATCGGTCGTGTGGTCACGAATCTCATGATCGGTGGCAAAATGTGTTGATTGATCCAATTTTGCATTAGATACACTCCTCCATTTGAGAAAAATAAAAAATAGAATAATTTCTGTAAGCGTTAACTAATTGCTTACAGAAATCATTCTATCAACTTGCCAGATAAATGAAAAGGGTTTCGCATAAAATTGGTACAGTTCTTTTAAAAAGAATTTGTTCCGCCAATGGAACATGTTTCTCATTCTTTATAAGCTAGCGTCTGCGTAGCGTCCTGCCAGCGTTTCAAGTAGATAAACAACTGGAATCTGCGTGGTCATATTAACATGATCACCGGCGTTTCTCTCGGGCATGTAATACGAAATGGTTAAATCCGTCAGCCGTGCTAATGGCGAATATTCCTGATTCGTGATCGCAACGATTTTAGCATTGTGCTGTTTGAATTCCGCTGTTTGTTTCAAAACTTGTTCAGTCGTTCCCGAAACAGAGAGCACAATCAGCAAACAGTCCGAAAGATCTGACGTGCCATGTGCATCTGGTTGAAACGGATCCGTGTGTGAAAATGATAAGGCGCCAGCATTGTTCAAGAAGCGCGATCCATAAACCGCTAGACTTCCACTTGTTCCGATGCCGAGAAAAACGATGAAACGTGCATTTAAGGTCAATTGTAACCACGCGTTAATTTTCTGCTCGAACTCATCGCGGGAAACTTTCGTGAAGAAATCTGTCAACGGCGTATTTAGATCATAACTCGGATAAACGCGCTGTTCCGCATGCAACTCATCGCGGATCACGTATTTCAATTCAGAAAAGCCACTTAAATTCAGCTTGCGGCAGAAGCGACTGATCGTCGTCGTTGACACGTGTGCCTCTTGTGCTAGCTGACGGATCGTCAAATTCTGCAACTGCTTGGGATGACTGATTATGTAGTTGTAAACGTCTAATTCCAGTTCACTTAAACTCTTCAAATCAATATTATGAAACATGCCCTCACCTCAACCTTTCTCTGTTCATATTGTAACATTTTTCGGTAGTAACAACCTCTCCAAAATCATCGTTCAGTTAAAAATCATTACTAACTAGTACTCAGATTTTCGCTCACCATTCTTTTCCAGTCCATTTTGGAATATCAACAGCCCTCTTTTGAATTGATAGCCGTCTTTAATCGGCTTATGCTAACCCTATCAAGCAAAACAGTTATGTTTGTGCTGATTTTTTCCTAAAGCAATTTAATGAAGAAGGAGCTGAGTGTATGAGTCAAGAACCTTATGATTTACGCAAAGTTTTAGCAGAATTGAAAGAACAACCTGGTCAATACCACGAAACCGACGTTGAAGTCGATCCCGATGCTGATTTAGCCGGTGTGTATCGTTATATCGGTGCTGGTGGTACCGTGATGCGGCCAACGCAAGAAGGCCCCGCAATGATGTTTAATAACGTTAAGGGCTTCTCTGACACCCGCGTTTTGATCGGCTTGATGGCAAGTCGCAAACGTGTTGGTCAAATGTTCCACCACGATTACAAAACTCTAGGACAATTTTTAAACGAGTCTGTTTCTAATCCCGTTTGGCCAAAAATGGTCACTGAGGCCGAAGCACCTGCCCATGAAGTAATTCACCGCGCAACCGATGCGGATTTCGATATTCGTAAATTAGTCGCCGCACCAACGAACACACCCATGGATGCTGGTCCTTATATTACGGTCGGCGTTGTTCTCGGTTCAAATATGGACAAGTCTAAGAGCGATGTCACGATTCACCGAATGGTTTTGGAAGATAAAGATAAAATTGGCATCTATATTATGCCCGGTGGTCGTCATATCGGTGCTTTTGCCGAAGAATTCGAAAAAGCCAACAAACCTATGCCGATCACAATTAGTATCGGTCTCGATCCTGCCATCACCATTGGCGCAACCTTCGAGCCACCTACCACACCATTCGGTTATAACGAATTAGGTGTTGCCGGCGCCATTCGTCAACAAGCCGTTGATTTGGTCAAAGGTGTCACTGTCGACGAAAACGCCATTGCCCGTTCTGAATACACGCTGGAAGGCTACATCATGCCTAACGAACGCATTCAAGAAGACATCAATACGCATACTGGTAAAGCAATGCCTGAATTTCCCGGTTATGATGGCGATGCAAATCCAGCACTACAAGTAATCAAAGTAACTGCCGTAACACATCGTAAAGATCACCCAATCATGCAATCGGTTATCGGTCTCAGCGAAGAACATGTTAGCATGGCCGGTATTCCCACCGAAGCAAGTATCCTACAATTAGTTGACCGCGCGATCCCAGGAAAAGTGCTCAACGTTTACAATCCACCAGCTGGTGGCGGTAAATTAATGAGTATCCTGCAAATCCACAAGGCAAACGAAGCCGACGAAGGTATCCAGCGTCAAGCTGCTTTACTCGCCTTCTCAGCCTTCAAAGAATTGAAAACTGTTATCTTAGTCGATGAAGACGTCGATATTTTCGATATGAACGACGTCATCTGGACGATGAATACCCGTTTCCAAGCCGACGAAGATCTGATGGTCCTATCTGGCATGCGCAATCACCCACTAGACCCCTCAGAACGTCCACAGTACGATCCTAAGTCGATCCGCTTCCGAGGCATGTCATCGAAGCTAGTCATCGATGGCACCGTCCCTTACGACATGAAAGACCAATTCGAACGCGCCCAGTTCAAAGAAATCCCAGATTGGGAAAAGTATTTAAAGTAGAGTGTGGAAAGCAACGGGTTGAAATTAATGGCTAAGCCGCCACCAGATTTAAATCCCGTCCTTGGATTTGAACCTGGTGGTGCTTAGACACTTAATTTCAGTTGCTTGGAACACGTTTAGAGTGTGACAAGTCATGGGTTGAAAGTGAGGATTAACTTCGACTCACACTAAAATCCGGTCTTAGATTTCAGTGTGAGTCAAGTTAACCGCAACTTTCAATGACTTGGAACACATTTCAACAAGAGTGTGTAGCAACACGGGTTGAAATCAACGACTAAATCAGCGACCACTTAAAATCCTGCTCTTAGGATTTAAAGTGGTCGCTATTTAGACGCTTGATTTCAGTGTTGCGGAACACGTTTAGAGTGTGACATGTCACGGGTTGGAACACGTTTCAGCACGCAAAAAGCACTCCACCAAAAAAGCAGCTCTGAACTCAGCATTTGCTGAAAGTTCAGGGCTGCTTTTTAGTATCTTCAAAAAGATAACTCGATTTTAATTATAACTATTTCTCTAAAGTCCAGATTGGTTCTGCAGTGCCTTTGTAAACTTTAGCGATGATCTTAGCGGTAGCTGCTGTTCGATAAGCTTTGACAACCTTCTTGTAAGCCTTGTTGTTCTTGTCTTTCTTGTTAGCTGCAATCACGTTGATCCATTGCTTCGAACGTGCATTGACCGTTTCACGGAAAATCGCATCCTTAACCGTCAAGTCAGCGTCTGCGGCAATATCATTAGTAACAACTGCGGCTGTGACGTTCGTCAATGAACGCGCAGTTTGAGCGGCTTCTAATTCTGTGATTTTTAACTTCTTAGGATTCTTCGAAATGTCTTTGACAGTTGGTAATTTGACACCCTTTTTCAAAGTGATCAAGCCAGCTTCTTCCAAAACATTCAACGCACGGCCTTCGTTAGTTGCATCATTAGGAATGGCGATCTCGTCGCCGCTCTTAATGTCTTTCAGGCTCTTGATCTTGCTCGAGTATAAATTCAATGGGGCAATATATGTTTCGCCAACAGAAACGATGCTCGTCTTGTGCGCGTCATTCCAGCTATCCAAGAAATTATAGTGTTGGAACGAATTCAAATCGATTTGGTGATCAGTCAAAGCCTTATTGGGTGTATTGTAATCTGAGAATTCAACCAATTTCAAGTTGATATCTTGCTTCTTCAATTTTTTAACGATCGGTTTCCAGATGGGTTCGTCTGAACTCATGACCCCGATTTTAACTGTCGTGGTTTTCGATGAAGCGTCTGCCTTGTTACCACAACCTGCGATCACTAATCCTGCTAATAAAATTGTTGCACCCGTTAAAATTCTTTTAATTGATTTCTTCATTGTTAATTCCTCCAATAATTTTTAATCATATTTATGCTGAGTAATTGCTCGGCACGAGTTGAACGTTAATTGCCGCCAACTTTCACAGCTAATTTAAGTTCAACCAATTTGAAACTCACATAAAACAACCAAAACGTTAACTGCAGTTCTCATCTTTCCTCATTAACTAGCCATCATAATTGGCCTTTGAGCCGGCTGTACTAATTCTGCAAAACGAATGAGACGTTAACTGCAGTTACTCTCCACTTCAACTCACAAGATACAAAAAGAGTCCGCCTCTATTTCTAGAAACGAACTCGTCGTGATTACCATTCTAATTTGAGCTAACTTTACAGCTAGCTCCTCAGCAACGTACAGAAATATCCGGATATTTCGATACGCGTGCACGATAATGAGTGCCAATCCATCATCACCTTGCTGCTGCTTAGCGATGCCAATCTTCGAGCCATTTTCAATTGATCGTAACTACCTTACTCTCAGCAAATGTAAGTTTTCTGTACAGTCTTAGTCAATTTACTTACTCGTTCAATTTGTTTGTTGAAGTGAATTTTTATGATGTTTCTACTTTACATTAGAGTTTAAAAACTGTCAAGTACTTTTATTAAAAAAAGATGAGAAGATATTACAAACGGCCATTAAGTATAGTCGCAATCGTCAACAACACACCAATTCCAATAATTCCTAGAATAATAATTGCGTGCCGTTTCTTGTTGAGCAGAAAAACTGCGGCGAATTCGCGGATCAAGGCATTGGGTAAGAAATATAATCGCGTCGGCGCACCGACACCGTTTGCTGGTAGAGCCGCCATCTTCGCATAAAGACCCGCGCGGAAGGTGTGATAATTATTCGTGAAAAATTTGACTCGCGGTTGTTTTTTGCCTTGATGATCCGCGGCAATTTTATTTTTCGAAAACTGCATATTCTGCAACGTGTTCTTGGACGCGTCTTCCAATAAGACTAATTCTGCGGGCCATCCATGGGCGATTGCGTAGTCAGCCATAGCGCTGGCCTCTGAGACTTTTTCATCTGGACCTTGGCCACCCGAGAAAACAATTTTCGGCAGCGAGCGTCCTTTTGCCTTCTGCTTATCTGCAAATTTCATTGCAGCGTCGATCCGATTGCCTAATAAGCGTGAAACTCGCGTACCATCTAGCAATCCCGCTCCAAGAACGACCAGATAATCCTGGCGATAATTACGCGGATAGAATTGATATAACACCACATTGACTAAATAATTAAAGACGCAGAACCCGAGATAAAGTCCAACTGCCGATAGCGCGCCCAACAATGTGTTCAACCATTCTGGCAAGAACGAATTTACACCGATAATATTGATTACCCAGATGCCGATTAGGAATAATGCCAAGAACAACGTCAACATGTTCGCCAACACATGACTCTCGCGCTTCCACACGAGAACCGCATTCCACAGTAGCAACGCCCAAGACATGGCCATCACAATGGCTATCAGCACAACTAGGACGAGGAAAATAATGGCCATGGTGGTAATGAAAGTCGTATTCCCCGTATTAAAAATTAAAATAGCCAACTCGACTAGAAAAACGCCAAAAAATAACGTAAACAAAACACCGTTGATCAACCGACGCGGTTCTTTCAACCAACTGATCAAGAAAATTGCCAATAAAACTAGCGTTATAACGCCAAAAATTATGACAAGTCTTTCCAATTGTCCAGCTGTAATTTGCTCCATTGTTTGCCCCCGTTAATCGATAAAGTTAGTATGGCTTGCTTTCCAATCTTCGAGCTTAATATATACCCAGAAGCCATAAATTCCCAGCGTGATAATGGTTAGCACGAACCACTTGATCCACTGCCCAAATAATCCGATCGCAGAACCGGAGAAATGCATTCTATGACCATCAACCACGGTATGATTAATTTTCCACCCGTACATCATGGTTATTGCCCATGGATAACAAATACCCAGTGTACACACCGTAACGATCCAACCCAGGATCGACCAACCGATCAATTGTAATAATCCACCATCGAAAAAAGAACGACGCCCATCTCTCGTTTCCATCTTAAAAAGACCTCCGTGAATCAATCTAAGTCGATTTTACCATACCTCGACAGTTGATTGAACGGACGGAAGCCCGAATGATCGTGAATTAGATTTTCAAAATTGATTAGCGGTTCGAAATTTTCTTTAATAAATGTGAATGAACTTTATCACTCCAGAAAATAATGAACGGACCCGTGCCGAACGCAACAATCAGCGTCACCAATCCAAATGGTCCGCGCACAAGTAATGCGATCAGCATCGTTGTTGTGTCCTGAATGATCCGAATCAAGCGATATTTCTCGCTATGGGTGATGTCCATGATCATCGGTGTGATCGCGTCAAACGGCGAAACACCCACATCGGCAACAATATACATCGACAATCCAAAGGTGAAGATCAGCAAGCCGACCACGGCAACGACCACTTGCCACACAATAGTTGACGGATCTGGCAACACTTTTTGATAGAGTTCGCTGAAGAATTGAATCCCATAACCAACTAAGACCATATTGAAAATCGTGCCCACACCGATCAAATTCTTTTGAACGAAGAAGACCACGATCAACACGACAAAATTCAACGCCAATTGAAAGGTGCCTAATTGCCAACCGATCATTTTGGAAATCCCTAAATTCATCGCTGAATAGGGATCCATTCCGAGATTCGATTCCAATAAAATGGCGCCACCGAAAGATTGAATGATCACACCGATCAACGACATCAATGCGCGCAAGACCGTTTGCCGCTGAATTTTGAGATTAAAGTTTGCCATGTTGAGACTCCATCGTCATATTTTTTTATAAAAGCAACTAATATTCAGTGTAGTTGAAAGCGCCTCAATTTGCTAGCGAAAAACCCAACCAATGATTAATTTCTTCCGGGGACAATCTGTTTTCAATTGCCGGAAAAAGACCAATTAAGTTGACGTACGTAATTAGGTACATTATAATTAACGGGTGAAGGAGCTGATTAAATGCAAGAAATTTATACGCCCACCAAAGCACGTCAAAATTTATTTAATATTTTAAAAGAAGTCAACCAGAATAGCCGGCCGATCATTATCACCAAAGCCAACGGAGATGAGAGTACTGCTGGTGTTTTAGTCAGTAAACGCGATTGGGATGCACAGCAAGAAACAATGGCTTTGTTAGCTAACGGTCAGCTGCAGTTCGCCTTAGCACATGAAAATGATGAAACCGAAGATCTCGATGACATGCTAAGCTCGATCGATACAGAGATCAGCCAAGAAAATGACTGAATGGCATATTACCGTTGCTAAAAGTGCCCGCGGTGATTTAAAAAAAGTTAGAAAAAGCTATCTCGGCTCGGCTCCTGTCAAGAGGACAATCAAATAATTAAAGTGTTTATGCACATTCTTGAACGGCAT